>JABDKS010000967.1 GCA_013002105.1 Pirellulaceae bacterium
GTCAGGCTGGCACGGTAGCGCGAGAATGTGGAAAACCAGAATAGATGATGATCTGCGGGCTTTCGGTGGTGGTGGAATATCCATCGACGTCGTCGGAAATCCCGTCGCAAACTTCCAATAACCGATACGGTTGGTTACCGTTTGCAGAGGGTACGCGTCGACACCGGCTCGTTCCCGTGGCGATAGGTTACCAGTGCTGGTTCAGATTTTTCGTAGGCCAGGACCTGTCCTGGCAATGTCACGCCAGAACAGGTCCTGTACTGCGAAGAATGCAGTCACTTTGGCAAAACCGCGTTGACCGGCTTTCGGCACGCTTTGTGCATCGCTTCTCGACGACTGTGATTCTGGCCGCCACCTCCATTTACATCCCCGATTGATTCAGTTTCCTGTATGACGAAGCGTTCTTCTGCATTCACGTTGGTCGAGTTGCTGGTGGTGATCGCGATCATTGGCATTCTGATCGGGCTGATGTTGCCGGCGGTCCAGGCGGCGCGCGAGGCGGCGCGACGGATGCAATGTCAGAACCATCTCAAGCAGATCGGACTTGCCTGTCACAATTATCACAGTGCTTACAAACGACTGCCGCCGTCGTCGCTGGTTGACTTGTCCGTCACTACCACGGGCAACAATGGTTCGTGGGGAGTCCACGGGCGGATCTTGCCGTTTTTGGAGCAAGGCGGCGTGTACGAAAAAATTGATTTGTCGATCGCGTGGGACAACCAAAGCGAAATTGATGGATTGCAAATTGGTGTCTACGCCTGTCCGAGCGATCCCGGTAGTGGCTTGGAGCGTACGTTCAGTGATGGGCGACCGACGCTTTACCCAACCAACTACGCTTTTAATTTCGGAACGTGGTTTGTGTTTGATCCCGCCACTCGCAAAGGCGGCGATGGGATGTTCTGTCCCAACAAACTGATGCGGTTTCGAGATTGTCTGGACGGGCTCAGTCGTACGCTCTTGGCCTCAGAAGTCAAAGCATGGAATCACTATTTGCGCAACGGCGGTCCGCCGACAACAAACGTTCCCGATGACGCGGTCGATGTGGCAACGATCGCTGCATCGGGAACACAATTCAAAACGACCGGACATACCGAATGGCCCGACGGGCGCGTTCACCACACCGGCTTTACCACCACGATGTCTCCGAACGCAAAAGTGTGGTTCGAAAAAGACGGCATTCGCTACGACATCGATTACAACGCCTGGCAAGAAGGCAAGAATGGCGTCGCCGGTAATGCAACCTACGCCGCTATCACGTCACGCAGTCAGCATCCTGGTCTGGTGCAAATTGCCATGCTGGATGGATCGGTGACCAGCGTGACCGAATCGGTGGACTTAACGGTTTGGCGGGGACTGGGAACCCGAGCCAACAATGAACTGGTGCAACGTCCGGAATGAGAATCCGGTTGGGAGTGTTTGTTGCGACGAAAGCATTTTCATCATTGATGTAGGTTTGCCGTAGGCCAGTACCTGTCCTGGCAACGTTTCGCCAGGACAGGTCCTGGCCTACATGAAATCTTAAAATGCTCTAGCCGTGGCTCCGATCAAGCGTTCAGCCCAGTAACGCGCCCGCAACGCCCAGGGCAATCAGCAACACGAGAAGCACCAAGAAAATCCAAACGATGATTGACGTCTTGTACTTGATGTGCGGCGTCTGCGCGATCACTTCTTTGTATTGGTCCGAGAAAACGATCTGCCCTTTCTGGCTCAACAGCAGGTACAAAAAGTACGCGGCAATGATGGTTCCAAGCGGGATCGCCAAGAGCCCAATCACAGAAAAAATGATTCCCACGACCCGCGCCCATGGTTTCAGTTTCCGTAATCCGATTCCGGCAGACCCCTGCAATACTCCCAGGCCCAAGTACAGCAAGCCAAGCAATGCCATGAAGATCGCACCGGGCGCATCACCTTGTGGCGGATCGACGAACGCGGCGACCGTGATGAACAAACCCGCCGGGACCATGAATATTGCCCCCAGCAAATAAAGGACGCCGATCGATTTCACCGATGCTTCATGGTTCAAATATTTGCGCCGGTAGGCTTCGACATCATCGGTAGCAATCGGTTCGGCCGAAATATTTGTCGTCGGCGCGTAGGGGTTCGCAGCGCCTTTGTCGAAACCAGGTTGAGAAAACGGATCGTTGGACAACGATAAATTCCTGTGAGGGGATAAAAATCAATGGGCACGAATCTGGTGCGGCGCCGGATCCTACCGCCGCGCGAGGCAATTGGCCGGTCGGAACCGGCCCTGCGACTTCGGCAGATTGCTTCGTAACAGTCAATCTAGCAACTTTCGACCCGACCGAAGGGAGTGGGGGATTCGCAGGTGTGCGAAATTTCTTGCAGATCGAGTCCGTCGGTTTGCGATCGCGGACCCACTCAGAAAAGCGGCACCAGCTACGTCGGGCCAGAAATTCGGCCTGGGATAGCGTCAATTTCGCGTCATCGAAGTAGACTATGTCGTCTGCTTGAAACGAGCAGAATTTTCGATCCCGTAGAATGGGGCACTGTGGCAGACTGGGCGCGTGAGCGGGCAATTACTGCTATTCTGTACCAGCCGATCGGGCGGAAAAGGGGTCAGTCCCCGATAGCCGCTAGCAGCCCGAAGGGTGCTTTGCACTTTCGGGGTCTGACCCCTTTTTCGCCTGACCCCTTTTTCGCCGCCACCTTTGAACGACTCGCTAATTAAGGATATTGCATGTCCGCAGACGCCGCGGCCAACCAGGACGCTCTCAGTGAGGCCGATGCCGGCCGATTGCACGACGCACGGAACAAAATTCTCGAGCAGTTGGGCAAGATCATCGTCGGACAGGAAAACGTGATCGACGAGATCATGATCTGCCTGTTCAGTCGTGGCCACGTGATGCTCGAAGGCGTCCCGGGATTGGCCAAGACACTGATGATCAGCACACTGGCCCAAGCGCTGGATCTCTCATTCAGTCGAATTCAATTCACGCCCGACTTGATGCCGGCCGATGTGACGGGAACCGAGATCATCGAAGAGGATCGTTCGACCGGTCACCGGGATTTCCGATTCATGGAAGGCCCGTTGTTTGCCAACGTTGTGTTGGCCGACGAGATCAACCGCACGCCGCCTAAGACGCAGGCGTCGTTGCTCGAAGCGATGCAGGAGCGGCAAGTCACGGTCGGTCGTACTCGGCACGAACTTTCCGATCCGTTCTTTGTGCTCGCAACGCAGAATCCGATCGAGCAGGAAGGAACCTATCCGTTGCCCGAGGCGCAACAAGACCGGTTCATGTTCAAGGTGTACGTGGAGTACCCCAGCTTTGACGAAGAGTTCGAAGTGGCTCGTCGCACGACCGGTACGGCCAGTCAAACCGTCCAGCCGGTGTTGGGTGCCGAAGAGATCTTGAGGCTGCAAAAATTGGTTCGACAAGTGCCCGTCAGCGATCACGTCGTGCGATACGCCTTGTCGCTCGTTCGGCAAACACGCGTCGGCAGCGATGGAACACCGGACTTTGTCGACGAATTGGTCGGCTGGGGTGCCGGCCCTCGTGCAGTTCAGTTTTTGATTCTCGGCGGCAAAGCCAGAGCGTTGCTGGAAGGTCGATTCCACGTTCAAGTCGAAGACATTCAACATTTGGCCAAACCCGTGTTGCGCCACCGCTTGGTGGTCAATTTTTCGGCCGAAAGTGACGGAGTAACGAGTGACGATGTGATCGATCGCATCGTAGGGGTGACGCCAACGACCGAGGATGAACTTTCACGCGATGCCCGATTCCAAAAGATATTTGCGTCCTGAAGTCACGGGGCGTATCCGTCGGTTGGAACTGACGGCACGCCGAGTGGTCGAAGGATTTTTGTCGGGAATGCACCGCAGTCCTTATTTCGGTCAGTCGATCGAATTTCTGCAGCACCGACAGTACACGCCAGGCGATGAGATTCGTCACATCGACTGGAAAGTGTACGCGCGCCAAGACCGACTGCACATCAAGCAGTACGAAGAAGAAACCAATCTGCGGTTGACGCTGATGGTCGACCGCAGTGGATCGATGGCGTACGGCGACGGCGAGTCCAACAAGTTCGATTATTCAGCGTCCATCGCCGCTTCGCTGGCCTATTTGGCACTTCGCCAAAAAGACGCAACCGGGCTTTTTACGTTCGACACGAGCTTGCGAGCAACCGTTCCGGCAAAAAGCAATCAACACCAGCTGACACGAATCCTGTCGATGTTGGATAGCGTCGGCGCCGATGGTCGTACTGATC
>JABDKS010001003.1 GCA_013002105.1 Pirellulaceae bacterium
ATGTAGGCCAGGACCTGTCCTGGCGCACCTTTGCCAGGACAGGTCCTGGCCTACGATGAACCCACATCACAGATCAGAATGCTCTAGGCGGCCCGTTGTTGCCTGCCCGCTTCGACAAGCCGTGCTGCTTGCCCCACCCAGTCTTCGCGTTCGATGCGACCACTGAAGGAAAGGATTTCATTGAACTTGGCAACCAGGGATTCGTCCCAACTAGCGATTTGGTCAAAGTAGTAGATGCCGTTCTCTTGCAACACTTGTTGGTTGACGGCGCCGACCCCCCAAATCTTGGTCAGATCATCGGGTTCGGCAGGTCGACGTGCATAGACCGTTCCACGCTCGGAGTCTTGCCTTGCGACTCTCGATGCATCCAGATCGAGTTTCGGATCATAGAGTTTCAACTTCGCCGCTAGCTTGGCCATCGACTCAGGTTGATCTTCGGCTACCACCACGTGGGCATCATCGACACGAAGCAGCCCATCGATCGTGGATTGATGAGCTTGGAGCTGGGACTCCAGGTTCACTTGTAATTGCTGGACTTCCATTTCAAGGTCTTGCAATCGAGTCCCGGTCATCACGCTGACGTCGCGAACGGTCGTCAGCTCGGCTCGCAATTGTTGGATCTGTTCATCACGCGAGATTTCGCGTTCGCTCAATTGCAACTCAGTTGTGGTGACGAATTCTTCTGCTGCCGTGTCGGTTGTCGACAACTCGCCCATCGTCTCTTGCTGTAGATGCGCGAAGCGATCGTATTCGCCTTGGTAACGGCGGGCGCCGCGCTCGGTGATCGCGTACACGACCCAGAGGGCGGCGAAGAATACATAGACACCCACCACTGCGAGCAATAGTCCCAGGTCGGTAAGTGCGATCAGCGTTGATAGTAGGGACATGGCGGGCGAAGGTGATTTTTCGGATGGATAACAGACTGCTGGCGACGCGCGAGCGGATACCTGTGGCGACCACGTGGCTTCGTCAAAATCGGCAAAGGTGGTCCGCTTTCGTTTATCGGAACGGACCATTTGAAACTGGCTGATTTTCACCGCCGCCCGCAAGGTTGCCGATGCTTCGCTCGTTTATTGATAATTTAGGCGACTTAGACGAAGTTCAGCATGCGTTTCTGATGCCATCATTGTTTCCGCGGTAGTACCGATCACCGCTTTCGGCGTCTTGCATGCATCACCGTCAACGCGACAACAGTTTTGATGAACGGCTGGTCCTATCGTCCTGCGAATGATAGGCCTATTTACTCGTCACGTTGTTGATGCGCGAAGGCAACGTTGGGTCGACCCATCCGATGACCGCATTGCCTAAATCGATCTGCGACTCAATGTCATCGCGCAGCAATCCGGAGTCGGGACCCCAGAACTGTTCCAGTTTGTCGCGTGAGTGCGGGATCAGCGGACTCACAATCCGAAAACCAATTCTTGACGTGTCGTCGCCGGACAGCCAATGGGGACTCGAGGGAAACTGTGGATCGTATTGCCATAACCTTCCAGTCGCATATTCGCGAATCGACGTGCGGCAATGATCGATCGGCTTTGTCCAATCACCACCCTTGAGTACCATTTCTCGCAACATCTGAAAACGAACACTGTCGTTGGCCGGTTTGCTCAGTTGGCGGTGATCACGCAAAGTTTTGGCTTGTAATACCCACTCGGCGACGTTGCCGTGCATGTCATGGATCCCCCATCGATTGGGTGCACGCGATCCAACCGGTTCTGGTCCCGTTCGTGACCCCTGATCGAACACGCAGTAGTCTTGTGCGTCTGATGGATCGTCGCCAAAAGACCAGCGTCCGGGGCGACCGTCGCTGCATGCGTGTTCCCACTCCCGCTCGGTCGGCAAACGATACTGCACGTCGTCGGTGATCAACGTCAGCCATTTTGTGTATTGCCGTGCCGCGAAGCGAGTCATCGATGCCGCCGGAGCTTTGCGACCGCCGTCGAACCTTTGGTCCTCGGCGTACTGGAACCGCTCGTCAGGTACGTAGCACGCCGTTGGTGCTGTAACGGCATCCACGATGTTCTCCGCAAGCCGCCGCTGTGCAATTGGATCACGCCGTTTTAGCTCGCGAAAACCACGGTCTAGGTTCATGAACTCGCGGTACTGTGCAAGCGTGATTTCGTACTTGCTAATCCAGAACGGTTTGATCCAATCGCTTTGCCGCACGTCGATACTGCTTGCCGGGACTGGCAGCATCGTGATCTTGATGTCGGACCCTGGAATCGTGACGTCAAAGGGGACCATCCAGCCCTGTTGGGTTTGCACGGATCTTCCAATCGCGGGCCGGGATTTCACTAGCCTCCCACTGCTCGACGCGTATTTCGGTCCGGACCAACGTTTCGTGGGTAACGTCTGCGCCAGCGATCTTGCCGCGGGCAATGCGAAGATTGCCAAGGCGGTCCAAAACACGAACGTCTGTGCGTCGAACGTGAATCGGAGCAACCGGATCCGTGTTTTTCGCATACTCGTATTTACGATCTCTGGTGGGACGTGCTGATTCGTGGTGCGTCAGCGACATTTCGAAAAAAAGACGCAGCCGTGAGCTGCGTCTTTTTCGACTTTGACCAGCGTTCCGCTACGCTAGTCTTCCAGTTCGGGACGGCCATCGCCGCGAGGTCGGTCGTCAGTCTCGCCACCGCCGCCGCGACCAAATCGTTCTCGCATGGATTGAATGCTCGCGTCCATCTCTTCCTTCGAAATCGATCCGTCGCCATCCTTGTCGATCTGCGCCACGCGGCTCGCCATTCGACCGCTAATTTCGTCGCCGGTCAGCTTGCCATCTGAATCTGCATCCTGTTCGGCGAAGTAGGTGTCGGGATCCCATTGTTGCCGACCGGGTCTGCTCTGGGCACCGCCGTCGCTGGTTGCCTCCATTCTTGCGTCAAGTTCTTCCAAGCTAACAGCACCGTCACCATCGGTATCGACTTCGGACAAGACTTGCGCAATATCCGCGGGGATTTCGTCGCCGGTCAATTTCAAGTCATTGTCCTTGTCATAATCGGCAAACAACGTTGCTGAATTTAGGTCGCGGCGTTGATCGGTGGGGCTCTCCGGTGGAGCACTCCTTCTTTGTTGTGCCAGTAGTGCCGCGTCGGCCGCATCAATCTGCGCGATTTCCTCTTCGCTATATTGATTCACGGTGGCAGTGGCAATCGGTGCAACGTCCGTGCCTCTCTCGTACACGAACTTGGAGTGCCGATAAAACATTTGTTTGTCGCCGTGCGGTTTATAGACGGCATATAGATTATGGGGTCGTCCTGGAATTCCGCCGTTGTAGCTATAAACTTCAACAAGGTCATAGCCATCGGCAAAGGATGACGTCGGTGTCTTGTTGATAAGCTTTTGGACATCGGAATTGGTAAAGACCGAGTCACCCACTTTGTTCATCTTTTCACTTTCGGTTGTGATGATGTCGTAGGCTGTGTTCACGGCCGGTCGGGCAATGCGATAGTCATAAGCCAACGCAACAACCATGATTCCAAGCAGTGAGAACAGGATCAGTTTGCGAACTTTGTCTCCGGTTGACTTGGGAGGTTCAGTTGGAACTTGGGCATCGGTTTGGGACATAAAATGGCCTTGATGTGAGATGGTGGAGGCGACGGAGCGGCAGATTCGCGAAGCAGTTTTACCACAACTGGTTCTTCGCAGCATGCAATTTGTCACGATGAACGTACGGTCAGTTCATTCAAGCAAATCGCAAAACCAGAGCCCTGCTCGCGCCAGGCTGCAACGACCGCGCTGGGGACACGGCGTGATTGTGCGACGCGATTGGCGCGACCGAGCGACCAAGTAAACGCGACTACGCTGGATCGCATACCGGCGGATCACCCCCGTAAACCACCTGGTTTCGCGATTTCTAACGGTAAATGTCCGATTTTTGCAAATCAATGCGCGGTTCTTTCTCGACGGCCAATCGGAAGCGGAGTAAAAATGGGTGGTATTAACTACCACCC
>JABDKS010001007.1 GCA_013002105.1 Pirellulaceae bacterium
GTCTTTCTGTGGCGGTCCAAAGTGTGACGGCGGGGTCCGTGTGGCAAACCCTTGGTCCATGAATACTGGCTGCAATACGAAGACTGGTGGCCGCAGAAAGCGGGAAACTTCCGTCACTGTGCCGACACCGGTACGTTGCAGCAATGCACCGTCACGGCGGATACACTATTGATTTGGTCCCAAGACACCGCCCCGGTCGTTTCAAATCCCCGATCTAATCGGCACCCCCGTCTGATTGGCGCCCAGTTCTGATTGGCGACAACGAACGGGCAACCCACATGATCCGATCCAACGACCCCTTCCAGCCGAGACGAAGCGATGAGTTCTGATGACACGAACGAACATCCCGAGGACGAAGCCATTGCTCAATTGGCGGCCGATCTGAGCGGCGAGTCAAACGACGATCCAGCAACCGACGCAAACGACGATCCGAGTACATCGCCCAACGCTTGGGGCTGGCTGTTTGTTGGCCTGGTCGCCGCGATCTTGTCATTCGTGGTGGCCAAGGTCGTGATCAGCGAATTGCAAACACCGTTGTCCGAGGAGTACACCCGGATGGTGGATGCCACACCCAACGCCGAAGGAACTCCCGAAACCGACGCGATGATGGTGGCAAACATCCGTACCAATCATGGTCGGCTGTTGTACAGTCTGGGCGCGGTGATGGCGTTAATCTTTGGTTGGTCTGCAGGTTTTATCCATCAACGTTTGCCCAAAGGCATCCTTGGCGCGTTGGCTGGAATCATCGTGGCGATCCCGCTTGGGATGTTGACTGCCGCACCGATTTTGAACCTGCAAGCCACGGCGGTCAGTTCATTTGGCAGTAGCGACCTGTACGGGATTTTGTTGCATACCATTCAATGGATCGTCATCGGTCTGCCGATCGTCATCGCAGTCGGAATCGGAACCGGACGCACGGGCAATGCGTTAAAAGTTGCCGGGGGTGTCGTACTGTCGGCCTTATTGGCCAGCGTCGTCTACGTCATCGGCGGCACCCTTTTGGATCCGTCGGTCAGTCTGGCCTATGCCGAGCCAAAACCGGGAAACGTTTTTTACCTCTGGACCTGCGTGTCGCCACTGCTGCTGGGCTTGTTCATGTGGCGATCCAAGAGCTAGCAGCACAAACCGCGTGATATTGATTGACAACGCCAGGCTTCATCGCGCCACCGCGGCAATCAAGAATCACGCCACTGCGGCAGTCAAGAAACGCGTTGGGCGGTCAATTCGATGGCACTGATCAATGCACGGGCCTTATTGAGTGTTTCTTCGTATTCTGCATCGGGGTCGCTATCGGCAACGACGCCGCAACCGGCTTGTACATGGACGGTGCCATCCTTGACCACCATCGTACGCAGCGCGATACAGGTATCCATGTTCCCGCTGTAGTCGATGTATCCGACAGCGCCGCCATAGGGGCCGCGACGATGCGGCTCGATAGAATCGATCACTTCCATCGCCCGGACTTTAGGCGCACCGCTGACCGTTCCGGCAGGCACACAAGCTTTCAACGCGTCAAAGGCGTCCAATCCTTCGCGCAAAGTACCTTGCACTTCGCTACTGATGTGCATCACGTGACTGTACCGCTCGACCACCATCACCTCGGTCAATTCGATCGTACCGAATTGGGCAACACGGCCAACATCGTTGCGCCCCAAATCGACCAGCATCACATGCTCGGCACGTTCTTTGGGGTCGGCCAACAATTCCTGTTCCAGCGCTTTATCTTCTCGTTCGGTCGCCCCGCGTTTGCGTGTCCCGGCCAGTGGCCGAACCGTCACCGTCCGATCGGACACGCGACACATGATCTCCGGCGAACACCCAACCAGCACACAATCCGGTGTGCGGACAAAAAACATAAAGGGACTTGGATTGACGACGCGTAGCGAACGATAGATTTCGAAAGGGTCCACATCGGTTTTCACCGACATACGCTGACTGGGAACAACTTGAAAAATGTCTCCTGCACGGATGTATTCCACACAATCCGTCACCGCTTTGCAAAACGACTCTCGGGTGAAATTCGATGTCACGTCCAGTGGATTGGCATCGCTTTGCTGCTGCCACCGCTCGGGATTCCATTCATCCGTGCATTGGGGTATCTGTTGCGAAAGTATTTTGATCGTCGCATCGACGTTTTGACAGGCCAATTGATAAGCGGCATCGGCGTCGGCAGCCGATTGGACCTCACGGCAATCCGCTAACGAGATCACGCTGATCGTTTTGTCGACATGATCGAAGACACAAATCGTATGGTAGAACGCAAAATCCAAATCGGGCAGCTTGCGGTCGTCCTCGGGAGCGTTGGGCAAATTTTCGACATACCTGACAACGTCGTAACCGGCATAGCCAATCGCGCCACCGACGAACGGCGGCAAACCATCCAGCTTGGCAACGTCGTAGCGAAAGTGTTCGCGAAATGCATCCAGCGGATCTTTTGCCGTCGACCGGGTCTCGGTCGCGTCCAAATAATCAATAACGGTGACTTGTTCTCGTGTGGCACAAAAGCGTCCGATCGGATCGGCGGCCAAAAAACTATACCGTCCGACTTTCTCGCCACCGATCACGCTTTCAAACAGACACGCGCCACGAAGCTGTCGATTATGCTCACCAACCGAATCGATAGCCGACGCGGTGTTGCCTGACTGTCCCGCCGCCGAATCGCTGCGCTGGACCGACAGATTCGTATCGGCAAGGTTCGTATCCGCAATACTGTCCAGCAACCGAAATGCCGTCACCGGCGTCAGCGTGTCGCTCAGCAACCGACGATAGACAGGGACAAAGTCATGAGCGACGGCGAGAGATTCAAAGTCAGAAGCGATAGGGCTATGCATGAACAGACGCAGTGGCGAAAGAATCGAAAGTGTTGATTTGTTTGGGGGGGAAAACCGAAGGTTCGCTATAGTGTCGCCGCGATCGGGGTCCTAGGCTAGACGTAGGCATTTCAGCATCTGCGGCAAATGCTTGGTCGACAGCGGCAATCGTGATGCTCAGCACGCTCGCTCGCGTTGACACCGATTATGCCAGCGATAGAATCCAATCGTGGTCGATTACTGGTTGAATCGCAACGATTTACGACGATCACGCGTGTCCCCCAGTGACCTTGATCGCCCGATGAAATGCCAATACTGCGAAAAGCCGGCGACCTTTCATATCACCGAACTGACGGAACCGGCCGGTCCGCAGGTGATGCACTTGTGTGAAGAGCACGCGCGAGGCTTTTTGCAGAAGGACGCCAGCAAACCTGCCGCGTCCATCGCCGGCGTTTTGGCTCAGCAACTACAGCTCGGGCAAACCAAACAGGAACTGGACGAACTGGACCAGAAGGAATGTCCTGTATGTGGCATCACGTTTTACGAATTTCGCAATACTGGTCGTCTGGGCTGCCCGTTTGACTACACCCATTTCGAGACCGATTTACAGCCCCTGCTGACCAACGTTCACAACGCGACGCAACACACGGGCAAACGGCCCAAGCGTGCCGCGACCGCAGCGGACTCCCACGGCGAAATGATTCAACTGCGTCGCGAAATGGAAGAGGCTGTCGAACGCGAAGACTACGAACGGGCTTCGGAAATCCGCGATCAACTCAAACAGATCGAATCCGAGGGGCTGGAAAGTTCTGCCCTGCCGGAATCGCTGACCGATCAAGAGGATTCGTCGCAGAGCGCGACTGATGGAGGCGACAAAGAGTGAAACGCGACGCAGATTTTAACGCCTTGGCAAAAGGTTCCGGCGAATGGCTTCGTGGAACCGGACCCGAATCAGATATCGTTGTCAGCAGCCGTATTCGGTTGGCTCGCAATTTGGCTGATTTCCCCTTCATCCGCCGTTGCAGCGACGAAGACCGCGTGAGCATTGAACGAACGGTTCGCGCACGAATGGAATCGCTGGACGATTGGGACGACATCCGCTACGTCGACATCGAGCAACTTTCGGAGATTGATCGCCAGTTCCTTGTGGAACGACAATTAATCAGCCGTGAAATCGCCGAAGCCGATGGATCACGCGCTGTCGCGATGGATCCCAGCGAGCGTTACAGCGTGATGATCAACGAAGAAGACCATTTGCGGATCCAAGTCATGAACAGTGGGCTGGACCTGCACGCGGCTTGGAATCAGATCGATGCGCTCGATGATAAACTCGAAGGTGCCATTCTTTACGCGTTCCACCCTCGCTACGGCTATCTGACAGCATGCCCAACGAATGTTGGTACGGGACTGCGCGTCAGTGTGATGTTACACCTGCCCGCGTTGGTCATCACCGGACAAATCGACAAGGTGTTTCGCAGCATGCAGAGGATCAACGTGACGGTCAGAGGTCTGTATGGCGAAGGATCGCAGTACACCGGCGACTTCTACCAGGTCAGCAACCAGGTCACACTCGGCCACAGCGAAAAAGAATTGCTAACGTTGGTTGGCGACGAAGTCGTGCCACGAATCATTGAGTACGAACGAAAAGCACGTACCTTTTTGGTTGACCAAAGCCAACAAGATCTGCATGACGAAGTCAGCCGTGCGCTGGGTATCCTGAGCACTGCAAAAAAGATCAGCAGCGAAGAAACGATGCACTATTTGTCCAAAGTCCGCATGGGTGTGAACCTTGGCTTGATCGACAATGTCCCGGTGGGCACGATCAATAAGCTGTTCATTCATACGCAACCGGCACACTTGCAGAAACTGCACGGTCGTATGCTCGGATCGTCCGATCGCAACATCGAACGAGCCACCTACCTGCAGCGTCATCTCAACGGTCAACGTGGCGACAGCGAATTAAATTAACTCGGCGGTCTCCCCCGCTTGGTGACGCGTTTGGTAACGCGCTTGGTGACCCACTTGATGACCCACTTGATGACCCGATCGGCGCAAGCAGCCTCGCTTCTTTCTTGGCTCGCCAACCGCCGTCCGAGGCAATTTTATCGGCGTGACCCGTCCGTCGCAGTCGCTCTGGTGGCGATTGGCATCCCCTTTGCTTTATTACTCCAGGGCCGCAGGCCGCTGCCGAAATGGCAGTTGATTTGGCGGCAACCGCACGCCGCGATGTTGAACATTCGATACGGTATCGAACGTGTCGATTCGCGGCCAATGATCCCCTGGAGTAACGACCAATGAGAATGATCTTTCCCAATCCGATGAGCGGACAATTTCTCGACGACTTGGCAACCGAGATGAATTCGTTCGTCGAAAATATCTTTGGCGACGAAAACAAAGCACCCGCTGGCGGATTTGTCCCGCGAATGGATGTTGTCGAAACTAACAGCGGATACAAACTTTGCCTCGACCTGCCCGGAGTGAATCCAGACGACGTCCAAATCGAAATGGAAAACGATCATGTCGTGATTCACGGCGATCGTGTTCGCAACGATGCGGCGGACGACGAAACCCATCGACGTGTCGAACGAGCATTTGGCCAATTTCGTCGGATCGTCAGGTTGCCCAAGTTGATTGACAAAGACGCCATCACGGCCGATTACGACAACGGTGTCTTGACAATCGTGATGCCAAAAAAGGTCGAAGCATCCACGTCGCGTCGAATCAAGGTTTCCCACGGCAGCAGCGGGCAGAACGCTGACAAGACCAACGCCTAAGCGCCAGGGGGATCGGCTCTATCGCGTTCGAGTTTTAGAAAAACTCGCTAATTTCGCTTCTTACTGCCGCGCCAGCGAACCAAAATGAATACCGCAGCCTGCGAAAGGATCGTAGGCTGCGGTTTTTTTATCAGTTCGCTGATAGACTAAGTTGAACGTCGTTTATGGACCGTGGCAGGAAACGATCTGTCAATCTCGGTAGCGTGCGACAAGCTTCTTTAGGTGGACTCCGCTTGTGGCCGAAGAGCCTCAACTTATTGATCACGCATTGCAAGGCGATAGGTCCGCGTTTGCCGAATTGGTGCATCGTCACCAGGACCGTTTGTTTGCGTCGATGCTGCAAGTCACCGGATCGCCCGACGAAGCCGAGGAAGTCGTCCAAGAAGCATTCATTCGTGCGTTCATCAAACTGGATACGTTCCAACGAAATAGCCAATTTTTTACTTGGCTCTATCGCATCGCGTTCAATAGCGCTCTGACGCGACGGCGACGTCGCCGGGCCCGCGTGTCGCTGGATTACTGTCGCGAAAACAACGGCCTGGAGGTCGTCGATAGCGGCGATGGAGTCGACGAACCGATGCTTCGACGCGAGCGGATCAACTTGGTTCGCGAGGCAATGCACAAGCTGACCGAAGAGCATCGATCGATTCTGGTGCTTCGCGAAATGGAAGAGCACTCGTATGAGTCGATCGCGGAAATTCTGGAGATTTCGATCGGAACCGTACGCAGCCGCCTCAGTCGCGCCAGACGCCAACTGAAACTGGCTATCGAAGCGATGCAGCGCGGTGACGAAGAATAGTTTTGATAGCGTTAAGGTCCCGCCGCACCGACTAAAATAAATGACAAAGCGTGTCCGACGATCATTCGCGGATCCACGCGGGTTACCACTCCGATGATGTGGCGACTCGCCATGATGTCGCGACTCACCATGATGTCGTCGGCATTGGCCGTTTCCTGAACTTCCTCGCCAACTACGGTTGGCGTTGCGACGGACGTTTTGATAACGTCCAATCGATCGTCCCTTACTGCCCGCTCCTCCCCAGTTTCACAGCACCGTTTCATGCTTGGCGAATACAAAGTCGGCCGCTGCTCGCGACACTGTTACAAACTGGAACGACCGCTGCGCGAAGGCGAGTTTTACTACTCGGTCATCTTGGAGTCAGATGAAGACTACGAGCGACGCGATTACTCGTCCGAAGCCTGGGACGGGCCGCCCGAAGGCGCGATCGGGCACTGGAAATGCCGCATGCCCAAAGCCGAAGATAAAAAACTGGTTCTCGCACCACGCGAGGTACTCGTCGACCTGCTGCGGAAAATGGAACATTTCCCAGACAAAGCCAAAGCACGGTACTTGCTGGCACTGACGATGATGCGGAAACGAGTCTTGCGGCCAGCACCCCTGGACGATGATCAAAGACCGGGCGCGGAAATTTTACAAGTTCAAGTGATCGAAGATGGATCGCTGATCGATATCCCGACCTGCGAAATCAGCCGCAGCGAATCCGATCAGTTACTCGAAGAACTCAACGAACTGCTCTACTGCGACGCTTCCGAGATCGAATCGGAAGAGTTGGAACCGGAAGATTAACCCAACGCGACAGCAGTCGCACGGAGATTCGCACGGATGCGAACACTTTCATGGATTCTGATCATCGCCGTTTGCTTTGTCTCGGGCGGGGCAACGTGCATGCGTCGCGATGTGCCGATGCCGTTTGCGCCGCCGCCAGTCGTCTTAAATGAAACGCCGTCGATCACGGACGTCGCTGCCGCCGTCAATCGCACCAGCCAAATCCGACAACTATCGACCAACTCCGCTTCGGTCGACGTGCTGTCCATGCCCAAACTGCCCAAGCTCAGCGCGACCCTCTCTCTGCAGCGCGAACGACGCTTCCGCCTGCGAGCAAGCCTGCCCATTGTGCTTGGATCGGGACTCGACATGGGCAGCAACGAGCAGTTGTTTTGGTTTGAGGTCCCCGAAGGGATCTCAAAGACGCTCTACTTTGCACAGCACGAACAATACCGCCAACAACTCAATCGAGCCATTCTGCCGGTCGATCCGACTTGGATCATGGATGCTCTGGGTTTGGTTCAAATTGACCCGGCAACCGTTGTCGCTGGTCCGGTCCGACGATCGGACGGGCGACTGGAAGTACGCAATGCGATGAGTTTGCCCAACGGGACCTATCAACGTGTTTGTTTGATCGACGCGCAAGCTGGGTTTGTTACGCACCAATTCCTTTACGCTCCTAACGGTAGCCTGGTTGCCAATAGCGAAGCGTCCAACCATCGCTATTACGAGGAATACGATTGCGCATTGCCACACAGCGTTAAAATCAATCTGCAGCCAGCCAGTGGCCCGCCGTTGGCAATGCAAATCGATGTCGGCAACTACGCGTTAAACCAATTGCTCAGTGGCGATCCGCAACTCTTTGTGATGCCCCAGTCGGCGTCCAAAGCGGTTGACCTGACTCAAATAGGCGGTGGCCCTACGTCCGGAGCCGCCGCCGGTGGTGTATCTGCGATTCCCAGTTCCGCCGGCACCGCTACGATCGCACCCTCCCACTACACTACCGGGCGCCTTGGCCCGATGCCCCTACGCGGCACAGTTCGCGGTGCGGCGAGGGCAATCGTACGATAAACCAGACGCAGCGGACTGTCTGATCAATCGGTCGGATTCAGTGGTCGCGTTGTTGTCCTGGTTGCAAATCGCTGACCCAAGGCCAGCCAAGAAAGCCTGGCTTGACGACCGCGACGGCGTCGGGCGTGTCGAACTGGTTCAAGTGGCTTGGTGATGTCAGCATCAGGTACGCATGATCGCGACGCGCCGGAATCGTGAATGTCAAGCGCCACTCGCGTATCATCGCCAAATGCGTCTTGTCGGACTTGGCCAGAATCTTCGCCCGTTCGCGCACACCCGGTGATGGATCCAAGCCAGCATTGACGCCCAAGATCAGTCCGAATGCCAGCGTCGCGATCAGGACATAGCTCCCACCAGCCAACACCAGTTCAACAAAAAACTGAAGTGGATTGCGCAGCGGTCCGCCAACGGGTGCGCCTGCCGTATCGTTCAAAAGCGCCGTGTGGTTCAAAAGCGCCGTGTGTTTCAAGAGCAACGACGATTGCGTATCCGCCTGACGATCCCCGGCAACGCTCAAGCGCGCGGCGACACGCTGATTGGCCGCCAAAAGTACTGCGGATCGCTGCTGGCCGGATCGATAGTTCCACCACAGCCAGACAGCCGTGATGGGTAGCGCGAACACGACGGACAACAAAAATGCGGTCAGTGGAAAAGACGTGATGGTAGGACAGTGGGTCATCGACCAAAGCATGATCGCTGTGATCAACAACAACCCAATCACGCCAGCGCCCTTGAATGGGAACGCCAGATTCCACCGGTCGACGGGAGCCATCAATAAACCGCGACCTTTCGACAACCCCAAGAAATCGTAGATCTGCAGCGTGAATTCTCGATCACTTGGTAATCGGACCAACGACACCCAGTCGCACTTGCGAAAACTCAATGTCGTCCGCGACAAGTCTTTCACCGAAATATCGGGCGACATGATGACCGTGGACGACCATTGTTGTGTCACGCAATCCAGAAAGCGAACAGTGACATCCGCGTAATAGCTGCTGATGTTTGAATTGAGCACCAGCGACGGCTTGAATTCTATCGCTTCGACGTATCCTGCGAAAACCTCCGCCTCCTGCACGTACCGCAAAACTCCCAGGGATGTCCAATGATGCAGACACATCAATAGTCCGACCGCAAACACGATCACGCCCAAATGAATCAAGTACGCCAATGGTAGTACAAACGCGGCGACCGCCTTTGTGATTGGCAACACACCAAGACCGATCATGACGACACCAGCGACCGTCGTTTTCAGGCACCGCCAAAATCTGCGTTTCATTGCCGGCGAGTCGATCAGATCAGGTGGTATCACGCGCGGAATCGACCCCGTCAATTCCAGCGGAAACTGAAAATCCTCCGGCGTCGTCAAGACAGCAGGATGATCCGACATTGCTCCCCTTTTCTGATGATATCACTGCCCACCAACTGGCATGATTGCTCGAGTCGACAGCCGTGGTTGATTCCTTCGGTGTCGATTTCACGCGAGGGGCAACACGACGCGTGTGCCGCGCGTGCCAGCTAGACCCATCAGCCTAACACAAGGATCGCGATATTGACGTAGATGACGATCCCTAGAATATCGACCAACCCGGCGACAAACGGATTGCTCATCATGGCGGGGTCCAATCCAATCCGCTTGAACAACAATGGCAACGAAGCTCCAACGAAACAGCCCACGAC
>JABDKS010001029.1 GCA_013002105.1 Pirellulaceae bacterium
GCTGGGCGGTCCCGTTCGGAGTGTTCAATTGTAAATTGGCCCATCGAACCAATTTCGATGGGTTGCAGGTAAGTAAAAAGAGTCCTGACACCTTTTTTCTTCTGACACCTTTTTTCTTCCGTCGCGTTGCGGGTTGCTATCGCGGCAGGCTGACGACGTGTTGTCGACCCGCCAGATAGGCGGCGACTTGATCGTGGTCGGTGGCGGATGCCGAGATGATCAGCGATGCTGGTGGCACAGCGGCGATTACCGATTCGCCTCCGGCCGATTGCCACCGCCCTGGGCAGACCGCCTGTTCCAAATCCCGTTGGAGCGTTTCGAGCGAAACGGCAGTGTTGTCAAGCGGGGATTTGCTTTGCAGCAGTGGCCCGACAAGGTAGTTCTTGACGTATCGGATCGACTGCTGGTCCGCCAGTCGCTGTTTCACTTGATCGTCGACTCCTTGGCCGAGTCCATACCGAAAGCCGACAAAAAATCCGGCAGCACTGCACATCAGCAACAACAATCCGGCAATCGAAAATTGTCGGAACCTTTTGGTGTTGGATCGCGTTGGAGAATTCGTCATCAAGGTTCCTTCCAGTCGGCGGTTTCAGGATGAAAAATGGTTCGGATCGACGACGATTGATTGGCGGTTCAATTTCGTCCAGTCAAACTGCGTTATCACGTCGGCTGCGGCAATGGGGGCATCATTTTCGGTGACTCCGGCGCTGTGTGCGGCCCATCCGACGATCTGTTGTGGCGAAACGCCCTGCTGGCGAAACGTACTCAATCGTGTATCGCCGTGGCGTTTTGCCAACCGCCGACCGTCGGTGCCTTTGACCAGCGGGACGTGCGCGAAGCGTGGTGGTTGATAGCCCAGAGCGTCGTAAAGTTCCAACTGTCGATACGTGCTGGGAATCAAATCGTCGCCGCGTACCACTTCGGTTATTTCCATCAAAGCATCGTCGACAACGACGGCCAACTGGTAGGCAAACTGGCCGCTTTTTTGGGTGACGGGAAAAGCTCCCAGTTGTTTTGCGACGTGACAGCTTTGGTCACCGGTGACGATGTCGGTGAAACGGATTTCGCGATCGCTGGGCCGAAACCACCAACAAAAAGTTCCCTGCTGGGGTATCCCATCACCGTTGGACCACGAAGCGCACGTGCCGGGATAGATCGGGCCTTCGTGTGCAATGGGCGACTCTCCCTCGTGGGGTGCTGACGCGGCCGCGGCAATGTCCTTTCGCGAACACGTGCAGGGAAATACTCGATCTTGCGTGATCAATCGTTCCAGCGCGGTTTGGTACAAGGCAACCCGCTCGGTTTGGATGTAAGGACCGTGTGCTCCTTGCACTGTCGGCGGCCCGTCGGTGGGACGGTAGGGCACGTCGGGGCCTTCGTCCCAATCGATCCCCAACCAACGCAGATCGTCGATCGCTTGTTGCCGTGCCCAAGGCTTGACACGTGGCGAATCGATGTCTTCGATCCGCATGATCAGACGAGCACCAATGCTGCGCGCCGACCAGTAGGCCAGTAAATAGGTACGTGCATTACCCAGGTGTTGGGCCCCGGTTGGCGAAGGTGCCAAACGTCCCGTTGCCGGCCCTTGGTGTGTCATGGTGATTCGTCAACCCTTTGAATGAACTCGAATGGCCAAACGGAGAATGGCCAAGTGGAAGCGTCCGGTGCCACAGGGTTGGCCCGTGTGTCGGTCCATGTGTGGGCCTGTGTGCCGGATCGATCATCCGCCCCAATTAGCTTGTTCCAGGTACGGACGCTGTCGCAAGTGGGGTGGTGAGAATGAGCAGTCATCGACACAACCCTTGCTGAGAATTGGGCAGGACCGCAACGCAATGCAGTCTGGATGCGGATCTTGCGGCTAAACTATCTTGGCACCGCCAGGGGGGGCGTCAAATGACTACAATGGTCATGTTAATGGCACGGATGTGTCTACGGGTCCACTTCCGCACCAACGTTCATGCGATTTTCTCTTTTTGCCAAGCTTGTGCTTTTCGTGGCGGTGGTCGTGATTGTGACCGCGACGATTACCAATTGGCTTGGTTTCAGTTTCGCTCGTAAGAGTCTAACGACGCAAATCCAACAGCGGCTGCGCACGGTTGCGCACGACCGTGAAGCCCGTTTGGACGCGTACGTCAGCCAGCAAAAAGAGCGAGCGTTATTGGTCGCCAGTCGCACGCGATTGCGAAAATATCTGGCTGATCGGATTGACGGTCGCGAGTCCGAAGACGCATTTCGCACAGGGGCAGAACGGATCCTCCGCGATGCGCTGACGTCAATCGATGAGTTTACGGCCATCTGGGTGACATCACCTGACGGCCGCGTCGTTGCATCGACCGATGCAAAATTGCTGGGAAGAGATTATTCGCAGCACCCGGATTACCAGGAGGGCAAGCGTTATCCGCATCTTGGGATGCCTACCGAATCGGGAGAAGGGTTCGAGTCCCTTTTGACGGCGCCGGCAAAGACCAACGAGGGGCGTTTCTTGGGCGTCGTCATGATTCAATTGAAATTGAAACGGCTCGTTCAACTATTGGATGATTCCTCGGGCATGGGCAGGACCGGCGAAGTTTTGGTTGCCACCCGGCGCGAGGATGATTTGATTTATTTGATCCCACCGGGTAACAGCGTTTCGGGTATTCGTACGTTGGCCGCCGAAACGGCACCTGCGATGGTCAGAGCGATCGACGGCGATAGTGGTCAGGGCACCGATGTCTACGATGGCAAAGAGGTTTTGGTGGCGTGGCAGGACGTGGCGTTTCAGAATCGAGATTTCGCGCCCTGGGGAATGGTCGTCAAGATCGATGCGGATGAAGCGTTCGCACCGATCACCGATTTGCAACGTTTGCAGTGGGCAATGGAGTTGTTTCTTGTTTTGCTTGGAGCTGTATTGTCGTACGTCCTGGCAAAGCGTTTTTTAAGGCCGATATCGGCGATGGCTGACACGGCCGACAAAATCGCGCAGGGCGATCGGTTTGCACGCGTCGCCGTTAACTCGCGCGACGAGTTTGGGCAACTCGGTGAGTCGTTTAATAAAATGACCAGCCAATTGCTGCAGGCGCAGATGAATTTGGAGAGCCGTGTTGTGGAACGGACGAAGGAACTGGCCGCCGCTAATG
>JABDKS010000483.1 GCA_013002105.1 Pirellulaceae bacterium
ATTTTGGGCTCTATTCCGATCGCCTTGCATCGCTACAATCACGATGTGCCAGGGGGAGGCCCCTTGCGGATCTCCTTCTACAGTTGGGGCTGTGGCGGAACTGGCAGACGCGCTGGATTTAGGATCCAGTTCCTTCGGGAGTGCAGGTTCGATTCCTGTCAGCCCTACTCTTTTCTTGACCCGGTCACCCGCGTGGCGTCCTCTCGCGATCAACGTCCCGCTGGGTCTGGTCGCGACTGGTAATCATGGGTCCCATGGCGACTTGTCTGCCGTAATGGGTCGCTTTCGGGACACTCAGGCCCGCTGCGGGGTCGATTACGGCGGCGCAGCCCGCGGGCGTGAGTCGACCGGGTCATTGTTCGAGAGGTGGTATCCTGCCCACAACTCCGAAACTCGCTGCGAAACGTGTGAAATACGCGGTTTCTCCGGTCGCGTCTCATTGACCAAACGAAGGTTCGCAAATACATTCACCCCCGAAATGACGTGTTTTTCGATCCCAACGATTGTGTGGGACTTCGCGTCCGTTCGGAGTGATGGACCCGTTGGAACGCAAACAAATTTGCTCAGTGATAGTCGAGCAAATTTTGTGGTCGGTCCATTGTCTGCGATGCCACGATTGAGAACTGCTTCGCAATCGGTCTGCGCTCAACCCTGACAACAAACGAGCTGGCCTCGATCGCAGCATCGATCTGATGGATCGATGTAATGCATCAAGGCTAATCTCCTACCCAACTGATCCCCTTACCAACCACGACGGTTTCGACAGAGAGTTATCATGGCGAACAAAATGGTCTACTACTTCGGCAAAAAAAAGACCGAAGGCAAAGGCAAATCCAAAGCACTCCTCGGCGGTAAAGGATTGAATCTTGCCGAGATGACCTCCATCGGACTTCCCGTCCCTCCGGGATTCACGATCACGACGGACGTATGTGACCAATATTACAAATCAGGCAAGAAACTCCCCAAGGGCCTGATGGACGAAGTCAACAAGGCCGTCAGTCTGCTCGAAAAAGAATTGGGCAAGAAATTTGGCGACGATTCCAACCCACTACTCTTCAGTGTTCGAAGTGGTGCCGCGGTCAGTATGCCGGGCATGATGAACACGATTCTGAACTTGGGACTCAACGACGTTGCCACCGCCGGTCTAGCCAAAGCAACCAAGAACGAGCGGTTTGCGTACGACGCCTATCGTCGATTGATCAACATGTTCGGCGACGTTGTGATGGGAATGGATCACCACCAGTTCGAAAAGGCGTTTGATAAGGTCAAAAAGAAGTTTAAGGTCAGCGAAGATACCGATGTGCCAGCAGAAGGCTTGAAGCTTCTGTGCGAAGAGTACAAAGCGGTCTACAAGAAACATTGCAACGAACCGTTTCCGCAGAATCCGCTCAAACAACTTGAGTTGTCCATTCAAGCGGTGTTCGGTTCCTGGAATACTTCGCGAGCCGTTCGTTACCGCGAGATCGAAGGCATCCGCGGTCTGCTCGGTACCGCTGTGAATGTCCAGTCGATGGTCTACGGCAACATGGGCGAAGACTCCGGAACCGGCGTCGCGTTCACGCGGAATCCCAACACCGGCGAAAACAAGTTCTTCGGCGAATTCCTGATCAATGCTCAGGGCGAAGACGTTGTGGCCGGGATCCGTACTCCCCAGCCAGTCGCAGAAATGCCGAAGTGGAATCGTGCGGTTCACAAAGAACTGCTGGCGATTAAGAAAACACTCGAAGACCATTACACCGACATGCAGGACATCGAGTTCACGATCGAACGTGGAACCTTGTTCATGTTGCAGACTCGAACCGGTAAACGGACCGGAATCGCGGCCGTCAAAATCGCCTGCGACATGGTCAAAGAAAAGTTGATCACGCAAAAGGAAGCCGTCCTGCGTGTTCCGCCAAACGATCTGACTCAACTGCTGTTGCCAAGTTTCAAGCCGACCGCTCGCAACGCGGCCGATGTTTTGACTCGCGGTTTGCCAGCGTCGCCAGGTGCCTCGGTTGGGAAATTGGCGTTCTCCGCAGTCGAAGCTCGCGAGCGAGCCGAAGCGGGCGAAAAAGTGATTTTGGTTCGTCAAGAAACGAGCCCCGAAGACGTTGACGGCATGAACGCGGCGGCTGGTATTTTGACCAGCACCGGCGGGATGACCAGTCACGCCGCGGTGGTGGCACGGGGTTGGGGCAAGTGCTGCGTCGCCGGTGCCGGTGAAATCGAGATCGACGAAAAGGCCAAAAAGATCAAGGTCAGCGGCCGATCCTTCGGCGTCAAAGACGTGATCAGTTTGGACGGTACGACTGGCGAAGTCATGTCGGGCGAAGTCGAAACGCAGGAGCCAAAGCTCTCGGGCGATTTTTCCAAACTGATGAAGTGGGCCGATGAGTATCGAACGCTCGATGTTCGTACCAACGCCGACTCGCCCAAGGACAGCAAGCGGGCCCGTGAATTTGGTGCTCAAGGCATCGGACTTTGTCGGACCGAGCACATGTTCTTCGAAGCCGATCGGATCATCCACATGCGAGCGATGATCTTGGCCGAAAGCGAAAAGGATCGCAAAGCAGCGTTGAAAAAGCTGCTGCCGTTCCAACGCAAAGATTTCGAAGGCATTTTTAAAGCAATGAACGGACTGCCTGTCACCGTTCGTTTGCTCGATCCGCCATTGCACGAGTTCTTGCCGCACGAGCCTGCTGCACAGAAGGCGATGGCCAAGGAGTTGGGTGTCAAGCCGTCAGAAATCGTCAAGCGTGCCGAAGCGTTGCATGAGTCCAACCCGATGCTCGGTCACCGTGGTTGTCGTTTGAGCGTCACCTATCCCGAAATTCTCGAGATGCAGGTGCGAGCGATCGTCGAAGCGGCCATCAACTGCTCCAAGAAAAGCATCAAGGCTCAGCCGGAAATCATGATTCCGTTGGTCGGTACCGCAGCCGAACTGAAGATGCTGCGTGCGAAGGTCGAAGAAACCATCGAAGAGACGAAGACTGCCAAGAAGTTCACCGGCAAGCTGCCGATCTTGATCGGTACGATGATCGAGATTCCGCGTGCGGCACTAACGGCCGACGAAGTCGCCGAACATGCCGACTTCTTCAGCTTTGGGACCAACGACCTGACCCAAATGACGTTTGGTTACAGTCGTGACGACATCAATACGTTCTTGCCCGACTATCTGACGCAAGACATTCTGCACGTCGATCCATTCCAGTCATTGGACCAGAGCGGTGTTGGCCAACTGGTCGACATGGGCGTCGAAAAAGGTCGAAAGACCAAGAAGAACTTGAAGGTTGGTATTTGTGGCGAACACGGCGGCGATCCATCGTCGATCGATTTTTGCCATCGCGTCGGATTGGATTATGTCAGTTGCAGTCCTTTCCGAGTGCCGATCGCACGTCTGGCAGC
>JABDKS010001053.1 GCA_013002105.1 Pirellulaceae bacterium
CAACAAGACAATGGATGCGCCGAGCGACTTGGCTCGCTTTGCAAACGCAATCAGCTGCTCCGTCTCGCCGGAACCGGAGATCAAAATCAACAGATCGCCCGCTCTGACCGCGGGCGTCACGATTTCACCAACGACGTTGACGTCATAGCCGCCATGCATCAGACGCATTGCCAAAAAGTTTCCCACCAGCTTTGATCGACCGGCGCCCGCTATGAAAATCTTTTCGGCGTCGTCCATCAACGCCGTCAATGCGTCCGCATACGCTTCATCGGTGGCATCGAGGACTTCCGATATTTTGTCGAGGACCAGTTGCTGGTTTTGTCGCTGGAACATCTTACACCTCGGCAACAGCGACCAGTTGACGGATTTCGCGGGCCGCCTTGGCGGGTGAGTCAGCACCATAGATTGCGGCTCCGACCACAATGATCGCCGCGCCCGAATCGACCACCTGACGAACCGTTGATGGTTTGATTCCACCCGCGACCGACATTTTAACTTTCAGTCCGAGCTTTGCGATTTCGTTCAGGTCAGCGAAGGGGGTCTGTCCTGCGGCCTGGGCATCCAAACCAGTGTGGACGCCGACGATCTGAGCACCGAGCTCCGCTGATTCTTTCGCACAAGCAACCTTGTCGGGAACATTGATCAAATCAACTTGTACTTCGGCGTCATGTGCCTGTGCCGCCTTCACAACTCCCGCGATCGTTGCCGCTCCCGAGACGCCCAGAACGGTGCAGATGTCCGCGCCGGCAGCGAAGAACGGTGCCGCTTCGTACTCACCGGCATCCATCGTCTTGAGATCTACAAGAATCTTGTGCTCGGGGAACTTGGCCCGCAATGCTTCGACGATTTTCAAGCCGTTGTACTTGATACAGGGCGTACCGACTTCAAAGATGTCGACGTGTGGCGCGACTTGTTCTGCGAGAGTCATCGTCGCGTCGAGGTCCAATGAATCGAGTGCCATTTGAATCAGTGGTTGGGTCATCAAGGTTCTCCGTCGTGATAAGCCGCTTTGCGGCAGGTAGATGTTGGAACGAACTGCTTCGTGTTCCGTTTCGATAGGTGCAATTCTTTCCGACAAGGGCGATACCGTCTTGCCGATTCATCGCACGGATTTGTAAAATCCTCGCATGGCCGAAAAACGTTCCAATGTCCAGCAGTGGCGGACCCGCGTCTTCGATAGCATCCAAAATCCGTTGGCTTGCCTGGACCTGTTTGATTTTTTGCCGCAGGTTTACATGTACGTTAAAGCGGTCGATGGTCGGTACCTGCACGCGAACCGAGTGGTCTGTCGCGTTGTGGGTGTGGACAGTGAGTCGGACATGGTTGGCCGCACCGACTTCGATTTTTTTCCGCCAGCGATTGCCACTCAGTACGTCGAAGAAGATCGTCGCGTGGTTGCGTCACGTGAACCGTTGACAGACCAGATCTGGCTCGTACCTGATAGTCAGGGCGTCCCGCAGATCTTCTCGTGCAACAAGATTCCCTTGTTCAATCAGCAACGTAAAGTTGTCGCTCTGGCGGGAGTCAAACGACCGTTTGAAAACACGGATGCTCCGGCCGGCGGTCATAACCGTTTATTGAAAGTCGTGCAATTCGTGACAACGCATTATAGCGAGGAGATCGTCGTCGCCGATTTGGCCAAGCAAGCGAGAATTTCACAAAGCCAACTCCATCGCGAGTTCACACGCTTATTTGGAATCACTCCCAATGCGTACCTTCGAGAAGTGCGAGTCGGTGTTGCCAGGCATCTGCTGGAGACGACGCAACTATCGATTGCATTGATCGCAGCCGACACGGGCTTCTACGATCAAAGTCACTTGACAAGACAGTTCAAGACATCCACCGGCATCACGCCCACTCAGTATCGCCGAACGTACAGTCCACTTTGCAACGCGAACTCGCTAGCGTGAACCAAACCGCGATTGATTGAATCAAATCATTCAGGCTACGTCGCTGAAGCGGACGACAGAGAGCAGTACTTCACTCCAGTTCGGTTTTTCCTTAGGGCAGCCGCTTCGAATCTTTCCCTTTCGTACGATGCGGTGCCTGACGGCGATCCCTTTCGATCACCTTCCGATCGTAAATTTCGCCAGGTCGGGCCGGTTCATGAGCTGCCTGAGCATGCGCGACCAATTGATTCAAAATATCGGGGTGATCGCCGGCGATGTCACGCTTCTCTTCGATATCAATTGAGAGATCATAGAGTTCCCACTTGCCGGTTTTCCCCTTGTAGGCTTTCCATCGTTTTTGCCGCACGGCTGTCTGATTCAAGTATTCCCAGTAGAGGTGCGAATGCGTCTGCTGAGGGGGCTTGTCGAGCAGCGTCGGCAGGAAAGAC
>JABDKS010000023.1 GCA_013002105.1 Pirellulaceae bacterium
CGATCCGAAAAACCCGGCGGTGGTGATAGCGATGCCGCGATGAAATCAAGTGGGTCATCCGAGATGGGCGAACCGGCAACACTACGGCGATCCAACAGCAAATCGACGTCGACTCCCAACCAACTGGCAACGCCTGCCGAAAGATAGGCCAATTGCCCCGTGGGTCCGATGACCCATAGTGGATTTGATGAAGCGTCTAACAGGCGCGACAGCGTTCGGATTTTTGTTCCCGAGGCCATGGGCAACCGCAGTGGGTGGAATACGAACGACGCGTCAAAACGGCAATGCACCAGTTCGGCAAAACACCAGTTTGGTAGTGCACTATTGCAGCACAAGACCATTGCAGCATTCAACCAGTGCAGCAGTGCGCCGACACGTCACAACGGGGCAGGTTGGCGGACATCCATCCCAGCCGACCCACATCCACTCACTATAACTACGAAAAGAGACCGATCGCGGTCGGTCTCTGTCGTAACGCTCAGGCGTTGGTCGCTCCGTCACGGGTACCCGATCGGACTAAGCCAACGCCAAACGCTCTTTTTTTAGAACACGTCCAAGATAAAATGGTGGCCGGTGTGGTAGCGGCGATTACTTGGATAGTAGTTGTGCCATTTCTTGTTGTAGACCGGGATCCGCATTTCGGCTGGATAGCGGTGATACATACTGTCGCTGCTGCGATAGTATTCTTGTCCCCAGAAATTCTGTGGGTAATAGACGTACGGGTAGTGGTACAGTCGATTCCAGTCGCGGCTAGCGGCTTGCCCGCCCCACGATTGCCCGAAAGCACGTTGGTCGGCCGACGCTTCGTCGACGACGACCAGCGCCGTGCAAGAAAGCACAGCGGCGATGATTAAATGACGGAGCATTGCTGCTTCCCCCCTGGAGCGGTCGACCGGGCTGCCAGAGCGGCCAGGTCGGAGTGAGATGCGGATATTTGTCCGTTGGGGCACCGAAAGCTGGCATTTTTCAGCCAACCGTCCACCGATGGAGCCCAACGTACCGGTAGTATCGGCACAGTCGGTACCATCGGTTGAGCCGTTCAGGGACCGAATTCGGCGGCAAAACCCAGCGGGAGGCCCCACCCTGCAAATAAAACGACTTCTCACTGCCCCTGTTAGGCACCTATGATTGAGGGCATCACATGCTCCTTTCCCAGATTTTGGGCACTCCCAAATGATGTTACGTCGTTTTTTGAACCTCTCATGTCTCGCGGCGCTGTTCTTGCTAGCAGCTCCGGGTGTCGCTGTTGCCTGCCCATTCTGCAATGCCGTCTCTCAAACACTTCGTCAAGAAATGGAAGTCATGGATGCGGTCGTGATCGCAACCGCGATGCAAGGAGATGTCGCACGAAACAAAGAGACCGGCGAAGTCCTGATGAAGGTCGACCACGTCCTCAAGGGCGATGAACTGTGTCGGCCGGGACAGGAGGTCAAGGCGGTTTATTACGGTGACGTCACCGCAGGTCGCCGATTCATGTTGTCCGGTGTCGATCCCCCTGAACTGCAGTGGTCTTGCTTGCCGTTGACCGAGCGATCCGAAAAGTACGTGATCCAGGTCACCGAATTGCCAGATGACGCGGTGGCGCGCTTGAGGTTTTACATTCAATACTTGCAAGACGAAGAATCGATGCTCGCCCGCGATGCCTACGATGAATTTGCAATCGCACCGTACAAGGCCGTCAAGGATCTCGGACCCGAGATGGACCACGCGCAATTGGTCAAGTGGATTCGTGATCCTGAGCAATCGACCGATCGCAAACGTTTGTACCTAACGATGCTGGGTGTCTGCGGCACCAAGAAAGATCTGCCGATGCTGGAAGAGCTAATGCGAAGTACGCAGAAGAGCACCCGCGGTGGACTCGACGCATTGATCGCTTGTTATTTGACACTGGCAGGCGAAGAAGGCTTGCCGCTGGTTGTCGAACTTTTCTTGGACAACAAGAACGCACAGTATGCGGATACCTACGCGGCCATCATGGCGATTCGTTTTCATGGAACCGAAGGCGACGTGATTGCTCGCAGTGCGTTGACCGAGTCGCTGCACCATGTGTTGGATCGCAAGGATCTAGCGGACCTGGTGATCCCCGATTTGGCCCGCTGGAGCGACTGGAGCCAGATCGATCGCATGACTGATTTGTTCATTAATGCCGACCCAGAGAATAATTGGGTGCGGGTCCCGGTGGTCAACTATCTACGAGCCTGCCCGCTGCCCGCTGCCAAAGCAGCTTTAGAAAAGCTGGAGAAAGTCGACCCGGAGAGCGTCCGCCGCGCCAATACATTTTTCTCGATCCCAGTACCCGCCAAGGATACCGGATCGAGTAATTCGGCCAAGCCACGCAAATCGCTGGATCAATTCGTGGCATTGCCCATCGTGTCGGCAGACGATCATTTCCCGCATAATGGGGGCTCGGCCCAAGCAACCGCGTCGACGGCTGCTGCCACCGCACCGGTTGCCAGGTCTGCCGCAACGTTGGAGGTCGCCACGGCGAACCCTTTGCAACTGTTGGGCGTACTAGCGATGGCGCTGGCCACGATCGTGATTGCACAGTTTTTGCTGCTGACCGGTGGAGCGATCCCCGAGCCGTCGCAAGCCTGATCCAGAGCGGTTCAGATTCTGTAGAAATCAGCTACTGTGAGCCCACGGAGCGGATTTGCGAATCCGGTTGGGTCCATCCAACGTCGCAACACCGGCCCCGTACGCTGGTCACGCAGAGTCACGATCACGCAGGGTCACTAGCACGCAGAGTCAACGATCACGCAAAATGACGATCACGCTGATTGGCAACCGTAACGAATCACTTAACCACTCAATCACCCGTACACCCTAGCAACGGACATTCAGTAAAGAGATGTCAGCAGAGCTTCAAATGTCAGCCGCTGCCGATGCGACTGACTTTCCGTACCGAGCGATCAGTCGAGCAGCGATTGCTTCGATCGTCTTTACGATTTTTGCGATCCCGGGTTTGATACCGACGTTTGAGCCGCTGTTGATTCTCGCCTTGATCGGAGTGGTTGCGGCATTGGTTGCGTTGCGGGCGATCAAACGATACCCCAATGAATACAGCGGACGGCCACTGGCGATGTTCAGTCTGTTCACCGCAGCGGCTCTGTTCATTGGCGGGGTTTCCATGCACACGTACATCTATTTGACGGAAGTTCCCGACGGATACGAGCGCGTTCCGTTTTATGACTTGCAGCAGCCTGACGAACGCACCGCCGACAGTCCCACCGAATTGGCGTTCGAGATCGATGGCAAGCCTGTTTTTATCAAGGGTTACATTCATCCCTCGTCCGGTGGCGGCATGCTCCGCCAATTCATCCTGGTGCCCGACTTGGGGACCTGTTGTTTTGGTGGTCAGCCCAAGAGCACCGATATGATCGAAGTGACTTTGTTGGGCGGCAAGACGGTCAAAGCGGGATTGAAGCGACGAAAGCTCGCAGGAAAATTTCAGCTCAACAGATCGCCGCAATTGGTGACCGACTTTGACAATGCGGTTTTTTATCGAATGCGCGTTGATCAAGTGAAATAGCAGCGCTTTCGGCAATGCCCGGGTTCGTCGTCGCAGACGCCTGGATACCGATCTGATATGTCATCCGTTTGGATTCATCGGGTATAACCAATACTCCTCGTCGGATCCCACCGGTGGCCACAGTCGCGCCGGATTGTCATTCCGCCCCCTGTCTTACCACCCCGTCTTTTCCACCCCGTCCCTTCCACCCGTCCAGCCGTCGCTCCAACCATCGTCATGAACAGGCTCGCTGCACGCATGAATACACA
>JABDKS010000033.1 GCA_013002105.1 Pirellulaceae bacterium
CCTGGGCACCGCACAGATAAAAATATACACCCAACGAGTCCTATCGGCTGCTCAGTTCTGGCACCCCGGCAAGACACGAATGCTGGTCTGTTCTGACTTTCCGATTGACGAGACTCCCGACGCACCGACGATCACCAGTGAACTGTTGCAGTCGGTCGGCGTCCCCAAGGATGTCATCGTGACCTTCCAAGCAAAAAACACCGCCATGGAGATGGAGCAAATGCGAGCATTGCTGGATCAGTCACCTGAGAAGGTGCCGGGCGACGGGAAACTCGGTTTGATCACCAGTGCGTTTCACATGAACCGATCCTTACGCTTGGCAGAATCACAATCGCTGGAGTTCATCCCACTGCCGTGCGGTTATCGTGGTTCTGTACTGCGTCCATTTTCGCCGCGGGATCTTATTCCCGAGTCGGGGGCCGGCAAAACCGTTTCGATCGTGATCAAGGAGCACTTGGCAAAGCTGGTCGGTCGCTAGTTGACAATGACAGCATTCGTGCGACGCCGAGCACCGATTCGCATCGTACTTTCGTCGCCACCAACGGTCGCTGTGGCATCACCCCCCTTTCTGTAAATCAGGCTTGCAATACGAACAACTCCTCCGTACGCTCCGCTCCGATTCTAGAGATCCGCTGTTTGGGTTGAAAAATCCGACGAACCAAGAAAAGAAGCCATGGAAGGCCCTGTTATGGACGGAATCCCCCGTACCGACTCCACCTGCGCGCAACGCAATCAGTTTGTTGATCGGCGTTACACATTTCTCCTTTGTACCATCGCGCTGGCGATCACCAGCGGATTGGCATCGTCATCCGTTCGTGCCGAAGAAGCACATTGGATTTGGGCAAGCGGTAGTTCGATCGACCGCGCGATCCCACCCGGCCAGGCTTGCCTTTTTCGTAAACCGCTGAACATGCGAGTCGAGTCCGTTGGACGCATCGAAATCGCGGCCGATGACGATTACGAACTGTTTATTAACGGCAACTCGATCGGCAAAGGCGGCTCGCCACGCAAGGTCGACGAATACGACATCACCCAGCATTTGCAGGTGGGCCGCAACGTCATTGCTGTTCGAGTGGTCAATACACATGGCGAAACTGCCGCACTGGCCGCTCGTGTTTCGATCAAACCCAATAACGCTGACAGGTGGTACACATTCAGTAGTGATCCCTCGTGGCGAACGAGCATTGATTCGCACTCGATGTGGGAATCGGTCGTCTTTAACGATCGACTCTGGGGATCGGCCACATCATTTGGCAAGTTTGGCGAAACCGCCCCGTGGGACCGTGACGAGGAAGTCGCCAGCGTGACTCAAACTGATCAACGCGAACGATTCCAGATTCAACGCGGCTTCGGCGTCCAACGGGTATTGGATGACGACAAAGTAGGCTCCGTGATCGCGATGTCCTTCAACGAATTCGGTCACATCCTTGTTTCGCAAGAAGGCGGACCGTTGCTGTTGGTGTACGACAGAGACGAAGACGGCGTTCCGGAGCACGTCCGCACGTACTGTGACAAAGTCAAATCCTGCCAAGGAATTCTGCCGCTTAATGGTGACGTATTTGTCACGGGCGATGGCCCCGACGGTGCGGCCCTGTACAAGCTGACCGATGCCGATCGAAACGGAACACTGGAGAAAGTCCAGGCGATCGTCAAATTCAAAGGTAATTCCGGTGAACATGGTCCCCACGGATTGCGACTTGGACCCGATGGAATGATTTACGTCGCCGTCGGTAGCCACGTGCAAGCCGCCGGCGAACGAGGGATCGGCGATACCTATCGCGATCCCTACGAGGGCGATCTGTTGCCACGATACGAAGATCCGGGTGGACATGGTATCGGCATCAAAGCACCGGGCGGAACGATCATTCGTACCAATACCGATGGCACCGTCGTTGAACGTGTTGCCGGCGGTTTGCGCAACGCCTACGACGTGATTTTCAATGCCGAAGGAGGCTTGTTCGTGCATGACGCCGATATGGAGGCCGACACGAATACAGCCTGGTATCGACCCACTGCATTGATGGATGTCGCCGAGGGTGGCGAGTTTGGGTGGCGGACCGGTTGGGCAAAGTGGCCGGAACATTATCTCGATCGACTTCCCAATTTGCTTGACACCGGACGCGGCAGCCCGACCGGCGGTGTCTGCTACCAGCACTTCATGTTCCCTGTTCGCTATCAGAACACGATGTTCCTGGCCGATTGGTCCGAAGGCCGTATCCTCAATGTGCGGCTTCGGCCTCGCGGGGCCGGTTACGTGGCCGACAGCGAAGTCTTTCTGCAAGGACAACCACTGAATGTTACCGATATCGAAGTTGGGCCCGACGGCGCTTTGTACTTCTGTACGGGCGGTCGCGGCACGGCCGGCGGTGTGTACCGTGTGATCTATAAAGGCGAAGTTCCCGATCGTATCAAAAAACTCGGTAGTGGCATCGCAGCCGCCGTTCGACAACCACAAATTGAATCCGCCTGGTCACGACAAGCGATTGCGAAAATCAAGCGAGAATTGGGCGACCAGTGGTCACAATTGGTTGCCGGAGTCGCGTACAGCGACGACAACCCCGCCAACTATCGCGTGCGGGCAATGGAATTGATGCAGCTCTTCGGGCCAGTGCCCAGTGAAGAGCTTGTCTTGGAATTGAGCCGTGCCAAGAACGAACAGGTGCGGGCTCGTGCCGCCCTTTTGTTGGCACTGCATCCGGGGTCACAAACATCCGATCGACTGGTCGAGATGTTGCAGGACAATGATGCGCGTGTTCGCCGTGCCGCGTGTGAAGCGATTTTGCGAAGCGACGACATTCCCGCAACGACCGAAGAAATCATGCCACTGTTGGCGGACGAAGATCGCACACTCTCGTTCGTTGCCCGTCGGGTGCTCGAGCGAATGCCAGCCAAAACGTTTCGTGACGAAGTGCTGAACACTGCCGATGCACGCGTCGCGATTTGCGGAATGCTGGCCCTGATCAACGCCGACCCGACTGAATCGACCGCACTGGAGGTCTTGCAGCGAACCAGTGAGATGATGACTGGATTCTTGAGCGATGCGGATTTCATTGACGCGTTGCGATTGTGCCAAGTGGCATTGCATCGCGGAAAAGTCGATCCATCCAAGGTGATCGCACTGCGAGACCAAATTGCCGAAGAATTTCCGGCCAGCGAAGGACGAATGAATCACGAACTGATCCGACTGGCCGCTTATTTGAAGGCCGACGGCGTCGCGGAACGTGCATTGCAGTACATCCAATCCGACGCGCCCAAAGAAGACCGGACGCTGGTGGCGATGTGCCTCCAATTCTTGTCGCCCAATTGGACAGCGGCTCAACGATTCCAGATCCTCAAATTCTACGAAGAAATTGCAAGTGATACGTCCAGCGGTTCACTGCCGATGTACATGACCGCCGTCACACGTGACTTTGCCAAATCATTGTCGGCCGATGACGCTCACGCAATTTTGGAACAAGGCGACGTGTGGCGCAATGCCGCGTTGGCCGCAATTTACAAACTGAAGCGACCGGTCGATTCCGACACGGCGGCAAAATTGCGAGCACTCGATCGTAAACTTATTAAAGATCCTCGCATTGGCGATACCGAGCGTCGTTTGCGGACTGGCATCATCGCCATGTTAGCGACATCCAACGACAAGGAATCCTCCAACTATCTGCGCAAGCTCTGGCGCAGCGAACCCGAACGACGCGGCGTGATCGCGATGGCGTTGGCCGTTCAACCCGAAGGCGAGAACTGGGACTATCTGGTCCGCAGTTTGAATATTCTGGAAGACCATACTGCGAACGAGGTCGTCAGAGCACTCAAGTCGGTGCCGATCGCAACGGATGATCCAATGGCCATCCGTCAGTTGATTCTGCTTGGGGTCCGCGCGGAAAGAGAAGACAACGGATTCGAGGATGTCGAAAAGCTTTTGGAGCACTGGACCGGGATGGAACGTCCCGACGGTGCGTCCGATAGCATGCGTCCCTGGCAAAAATGGTACGCAAAAATGTATCCGGACCGTCCGGCCGCGGAACTGCCAAAGGATGATAATTCGCGTTGGGACTTCGATCAGCTTGTCAGCTACATGAACAGCGACATCGGACGCTTCGGTGATCCGATTCACGGGCGTTCCATTTTCAGCAAAGCCCAATGTGCCAGTTGCCACCAGTTTGGTGATCACGGAACGCGAATCGGACCGGATCTGTCGGGCATCGCGCGTCGGTTTACCAAACGCGAAGTGGTCGAATCGATTTTGTATCCAGCCCACGTGGTCAGCGATCAATACGCCAGCAAGAAGGTGCTGACACTGGACGGTCGCGCATTGTTGGGATTGGTTAGCCAGAAAACCAACGGTGATTTGGCAGTACGTGATGCACAAAACAACGTGACCATTGTCCCCCACAACGAAATCGATCAGATCTTGCCCAGCACCAGCAGTACCATGCCCAGTGGGTTAATCGACGGATTGACGCTCAGCGAAATCAGTGACCTGATGGCGTACTTGGGCGTGCTGCCGCCGATCGAAGTGGCGACACGACCCAAGTAATTGGGGCCAGGCAGACTGGTTTCTGCGTCAAACGATGATGCTTCCGCCGCCAACGGCGTCCATGGCGACCGCTTGCGGCACGAGGCTGTTTGCCCGCTGCATCCGCGAAAACGACCAAAACGTGTCGGATTTGCCGCGGCCCTGGACGAAATCGTGCCTGACGCGGTGGTTCACCTTCCCAAGATATGTATCCGCGGGCAGAATACCGCTTGGGACAGGTCGTTACGGCTCGGATTTTTTCGTGTCGGAGCCGGTTTCTTAGGGCGCAATTCGATCGAATTCGCACGCTCTTGCCCCATTACCACGTCGTTTCGTGGCTGACTGAATCAACCTGCAAATACACAATCGGGATACACCGTGGAACGTCGTCTGCTCTCTTTTATTATCGCGTCGACGGCGTTTTTCTTTTTCTACATCAGTATGCGGGTGATGTTTGCCCCACCGGTGCCGCCGGCAAATGTGGCGCAAAACGTCGCAGGCGACGACGGGGCAAACCCCGGCATCGTGGAGGCACCCGATGCCGACGCGGTCGCCGACAATCAGGGTTCGTCCACGGTCGGAGGCGACAAGGCGGATCAGAATCCGACCGATCCCAGCGACGATAATGCCAGCCAAGATGATTCCAACGAAGACGATGCCCTGCCCGATGTGCAGCGACCCGAGCATCCCGATTGGGTGACGCTCGGATCCATGGATCCAGCTTCGAATCATCTGATGATGGTCACTCTCAATAGCCGTGGCGGCGGCATCGAGCGAATCGAGCTGACCACGCGCGGCGAAGACGGTGGATTCAAATATCGTCGCGTCGACGTTCGAAATGGATATCTCGGTTACTTCGCCGGCGAACCATCACCCACCGACACGGGTGTGCTGGTCAACGTTGTCGGTCCTGGAACGCCCGCCGCGACAGCGAAAGCGACATCTGGCGGTGCCAACGGAATTCAAGTCGGCGACGTCATGATTTCCGTTAACACCAAAGACATCACAACTCTGGCCGACATCGACGAAGCACTGCGGGAAACCAAGCCGGGTGACGAGGTCAAGATCGAAGTTTTGCGACGAACCAGACCGGATGCCGAAACCGAACCGACCACCGTTGCGTTGACGGCCAAGCTTAGTGAGCACCCGTTGGACTTGGTGCGGCTGGCGAAATATGGCGGCGAAGATCAAGTCGACGGGAATCTGTCACGACTGTCGTGTTTGATGACACTGGCGCAGGTCAATCGCAAGAGCATCGCGACGAATGAGTTCCATATCGACGGTCTGAGTGACCCGGCCGATTTGATTTGGAATGTGACGACGGCGAAGGACAACACTCAGTCGACAGCAATTTTCGATCTCGAAATGTCAGCCAAAGAAATGGCCGAGGTCGGTGGACAACCGGTGCGGATCACTCGCACCTATTCGCTATCACCCAGCAGCTATGTGTTGGACATGATGGTCGAAGTCGAAAATTTGGGTGATCAGCCTCAAAAACTGGCCTACCGGCTCGAAGGCGTTAACGGCGTCACCATGGAAGGCTGGTGGTACAGCAACAAGATTACACCCAGTTTCTCCCGTGCTGCCGCTCGCGACATTGTCTACAAGACGACCGCCGAAGGTCACGAGGTGATCACCGGCTGCAACCTTTTAAAAGAACACCGCAAAGAGCCCAAGGATCCCCATCATGGGATCTTTGCCGAAGACGACACGGTCGAAGCTCGTGATCTAAATTACATCGGCGTCGATGCGCAGTACTTCAATTGCTCCTATCTGCCGCCTGACAGCCAGTTGTCGATGCGAGATTTTCGCCGTGCGTCGGCAATGATCGTTGCCGATGAATCGGAAATAAGAAAATACCAAGAACATGCGGTCAACACATCGTTCTACTTGGACAGCGTGATTGGCGACGTACCGGTCGGCGGAAAATTGCAAAGCAGACTGCGATTGTTTGCCGGTCCAAAAGAAACCGATCTGGTTGCCCGTTACGGACTCGACGACACGATCTACTACGGTTGGTTTGCGCCCTTTGCCAAGATCCTGGTTTCGGTTTTGCATTTTTTGCATTCGATCGTCGGAAATTATGCGGTCGCCATTATCCTGCTGACGGTCATGGTCCGTGGATTGATGTTCCCGCTCAGCCGCAAGGCCGCGGTGAATGCTCAGCGAATGCAGGAGTTGGCTCCGGAGCTGAAAAAGATCGCCGAGCAATACAAAGACGACATGGAAGGTCGGCTGAAAGCACAGCGCGAACTGCAGCGTCGTGTGGGATTTAACCCGATGGCGGGTTGTCTGCCGATGTTCCTGCAGTTGCCGATCTTTATCGGTCTCTATCGCGCGTTGTCAGTGGATATCGAACTGCGGCAATCCGCTGTATCACAGTCCACACTGTGGGCATCCAACTTGGCCGGACCGGACATGTTCGGTCGTTGGGATGGCTGGTTGATGGAGTATTTCTCCGGTCGTGGCACCGGTTGGCTCGGTCCCTATTTCAATATTCTGCCCGTGTTGGTCGTCGCGTTGTTCCTAACGCAACAAAAACTGTTCATGCCACCGGCGACGGACGAACAGACAGCGATGACGCAAAAGGTCATGGGCGTCATGACCCTGTTCATGGGGCTTTTCTTTTTCCGCGTTCCAGCCGGCCTTTGTCTTTACTTCATTGCAAGTAGCTTGTGGGGAATCTGCGAACGGGTGCTGGTCAAAAAGACATTGCCAAAATCAAAGCACTTTGACCAGGGTGTCATCGACGGAACGGCAACCGTGACCGCCAAGCAACCCAAGACGTCGTTGGCGACCAAGATCCGCGAGCAGATGGGGCAAAAGGAAGAAGCCGTTGTCACGCCGAATAAACGCAAACGTCCACCCGGCGGAAGAAAAAATCGTCCTCAGTAAAGAAGATTCGTCATAGAGGTTTCGCCCGCACGGTGGCTTATTCTTGCAGCAGTTTGGCGATCAAGAAATCCGTTGTGCCTTTGAAATCTTTGGACTCCGAATACCCTTTGATGATCAGATGGCATTCCTGTCCAACGCTGTCGCACTTTTCTTTCATCTTGACGCCGAACACGGGATGGTGAATGCCGTGCCCGGCATTCTTGGACGGCAGCGTCATGTCACTGCCATACGTCATCAAAAGCGGCGGGTCGTCTTTGCTGACGTGGTTGTAAGCTGAGAATTCAACGTACAACTCGCGATGTTTTTCGTAGTTCTTCAACGCACCTTCGATCGTGCGTTCACCACATGCCATGTTGATCATGTTGTGTTTTAGTACGTTGGGACCCAGCCAGGGTTCGATTTGCTTGGGATCAATCGAAGTTTGGCCACCACCGACCGCTGCCGCCCAAACGCGAGTTGATTCGCGAGCGACGGGATCGTCTGATTTTGGATCGGCCAGATCATCGCGGCAAAGTAACCACATCGATGTACAGGCGCCGGCGCTGCCGCCGGTCAGACCAATTCGGTCTTTGCGGATATTCCACTGATCAGCTTTGCTGCGCAAAAACTGAATGGCTCTCGCTGCATCGTGAACCGGCGCGGGCAAGGGGGCCTCGCCGGTAAGACGGTAGTTGACCGCCGCATACGAAATGCCGCGATCCAAATAAGGCTGAACGTCCGAATCGCGTCGCTTCTTGTCGCCACCGATCCAACCACCACCGTGAATGTAAACCAGCAAAGGTCGGGGCCCATCGCCCTTGGCTTGCCAAAAATCAATCACCTGTTTTGCATGATCCCCATAGGGAACATTCGCCGCAGTGGGCTTGATTTGGTTCTCAGGCGTTTTCTTCACAGACGGCGTTTTGGGTGCCACCTGCTTTTTCGGTGTCATTGACTTTTTGACGTCGACGTCTTGGGCCCGAGCGGGTCCGACGACCGAAATCAATATTGCGGCTAGCAGCCCATGAACTAACTTCATTCTGATGCCTTCTGTAAAACCAGATTCTATGATTCTTCGGTCCCTCTGGTGGCCCGACGTTCCATTCGCTTAATTTTTTGGCCGGCCATTTCCTTGACCTTGTTGCTCGCTCCGTCCATGCGGATCACTTGCCCAAGGTCTTCCATTCCCTTTTCTTTGTCGCCCGCCGCGACGTAGGCGACGCCACGATTATAAACCGCCATCGCCTTGATATCTGCTGGCACACCGATAACGCCAATCGCAGCTGTGTAATCGGCAATGGCACCAGAGGTATCACGCTTCTCAGCTTTCGCCATGCCGCTCTTGTACAGCGTCATCGCCTCGCTCTTGGGCGTTTTGCCGCTCTTCAAAAAATCAAACAACCCCATCGCGATTTTCCCTTCGCTTGAGAATAGACTCATTGACCATCGTAGGCCACGTGCAAACGCAGTCGGCGACAAACGCAACTGCTGGTCGCTGGTGATTGTGATGCAGTCACGTCCAGGTTTCTACCCAAACCCCCCAACGCGTCGTCCCAGTTTGGTAACCTGCCGATCACATTCATGATAGAAATGACGTCACCAACTTTGTAAGGAACGCTTCCAAAACGAAATGGCCGAAAAACCACGGATATTTTTGACCCGCGAGTTACCGCCCGAAAGCATGCGCCGATTACGCGAGCAGTCGTTACTGACGTCCAATCCACATGACCGATATTTGACAAAAGACGAAATTATAGCGGGCGTTCAGGACGTCGATGGTTTGTTATGTCTACTAACCGACACGATTGACGCAGACATTCTGGATGCCAACAAGAATTTGAAAGTCGTCGCGAACTACGCGGTCGGTTTCAACAATGTCGACGTCGAATCAGCGACAAAACGACGGGTGCCCGTTACGAATACCCCTGGCGTTTTGACCGAAACGACCGCGGATATGGCGTTTGCCCTGTTGATGGCCGCGGGCAGGCGGGTTGCCGAAGGTGACCGGTACGTGCGTACCAAGGCGTGGGGTGGATGGGGGCCGCTGCAGTTTTTGGGAGCCGATGTCACCGGCGCAACGCTTGGTTTGATCGGTTTTGGACGTATCGCCCAAGCGATGGTTCCCCGCGCGAAGGGGTTTGACATGAAAGTCGTCTATTGGAACCGAACGAGGCTTTCGTCACAGCAAGAGCAATCGTTCGGCGTGACGTACGCGTCGATGGATGACGTTTTGCGACAAAGCGATTTCCTGAGCGTACACGTCGCATTGAATGATCAGACGCGTCATTTGATTGCAGAGCAGCAGTTGGCGTTGATGAAGCCGACGGCAACGATCATCAACACGGCACGTGGCCCCGTGATTGACGAAAAAGCCCTCGTTCATGCGTTGAAAAATGGAATCATCGCCGGCGCGGGACTGGACGTCTACGAAAACGAACCGCTGCTGGAGCCCGAGTTGTACCGATTAGACAATGCGGTGATTGCGCCGCATCTTGGCAGCGGCACGATCGGGACGCGTACAAAGATGGGGAACATGGCAGTGGAGAATTGCCTTGCGGCATGCAATGGCCAGCGACCACCGAACTTGGTGAACCCGGAAATCTATGATTGAACCGATCGCGCCCCTGCTGTCGCTCGCGCCGATTTTGGTCGTCGCGATTTTTCTGGTTGGACTTCGTTGGTCCGCGGCCAAGGCGATGCCGTTGGCGTATGCGACAGCCGTTGTAGTAGCGTTGTTCGGCTGGCAGTTGGAGTTCACGCAAGTCGCGGCGGCGTCGGTCAAAGGGCTGGTTGTTACGTTTCAACTGCTCTACATCATTTTCGGCGCCATTTTGTTGCTCAATACGCTCAGCGAAAGTGGCGGACTGTCGGTCATTCGACGTGGGTTTACCGATATCTCGCCCGATCGTCGCGTCCAAGTGATCATCATCGCCTGGTTGTTCGGATCGTTTATCGAAGGCTCGGCGGGGTTTGGAACTCCAGCAGCGGTTTGTGTGCCGCTGTTGGTCGGGCTCGGTTTCCCAGCCAAGTCGGCGGTGATTTCGGGAATGTTGATTCAGTGCACACCCGTTTCGTTCGGCGCGGTTGGGACGCCGATTTTGGTGGGCGTAAAGAAGGGCCTGGAAGGGAGCGAGGCTGTCGCGTCTTATGCGTCGACCCAAGGCATGGTGACGTGGACTGATCTGCTCCCGGTGATCGGTGCCAAAGTCGCGCTGCTCCATGCGATCGCCGGTACGTTGATCCCGTTGATCGTTGTTTCGGTGATGACACGTTTCTTTGGCAAGCAGCGGACATTTACCGCTGGCTTGCGAATCTGGCGGTTTGCACTGTTCGCCACATTTGCGATGACGGTCCCGTACGTCGTGATCGCTCATTTGCTGGGCCCGGAATTTCCCTCGTTAATCGGATCCTTGATCGGTCTTGCGATTGTCGTACCGGCGGCGCGACGCGGATTCTTATTGCCCAAGGACGAAGTCTGGGATTTCGAGCCGCCAAGTGAGTGGGACGATTCGTGGCGAGGAAATATTGAGATCAAGCTTGAGGAGCCAACGCGAGCATTGCCGCTTTGGAAAGCTTGGCTGCCTTATCTGCTGATCGCCATCCTATTGGTCGCGTCGCGATTGCCGTTGCTGGGAATCGGAGCGTGGCTCAAGTCGTTTGCGTTTCCCTCGGATGCAACGACGACCAGCGAATTGTTTGGATCTTCTGTGTCGATCGCACCCATCGAAATCCTGTATCTACCCGGATCGATATTTATTCTTGTCTGTGTGATCACAGCGTTGATGCATCGGATGAGTGGTGCCGCGGTGGGGCGAGCGTTATCGCGATCTGGAAAAATGATTCTGTCGGCTTCTGTCGCGTTAGTGTTTGCCGTCCCGATGGTGCAAGTGTTCATTAATTCCGGTGGTGGCGCCGCAGGTTTGGAGTCGATGCCCAAAGTTCTCGCCGGCGGTGTTTCGTCTTTCGTTGGATCAGCTTGGCCTGCTTTTTCACCTCTGATTGGCGGCATCGGCGCGTTTGTCGCGGGCAGCAATACGATCAGCAACATGATGTTTTCGCTGTTTCAATTCGAAGTTGCCCAACAGATTGGGGCCGATCCAGTCTGGGTCGTTGCCTTGCAAGCCGTGGGTGGAGCCGCGGGAAATACGATCTGTGTCCATAATGTCGTCGCGGCATGCGCCGTTGTGGGGCTGGTCGGTCGCGAAGGGGATGTGATACGGATAACAGTGTTTGTGTTTGTGTATTACATTCTTGTGGCCGGCACATTGGGTCTTTTTCTGGCGTAACACTCTCCCGTCCCACTCTCCAAACTGACGTAGCACATGACCGTTGCAGCTCTGAACCCACGCGAACGCATTTTGATGGGGCCTGGCCCCAGCACCGTCCCAGCTCGAATCTTGGGCGCGATCGGTGCACCGACGCTCGGTCACCTCGATCCGCAGTACATCGGTTACATGGACGAGACCTGCGAACTGTTGCGACAAGTGTTCGGTACCAAGAACTTGCTGACGTTTCCGGTCTCCGGTACCGGGATGGCGGGCATGGAAGCGGTCATTGTCAATTTGATCGAGCCGGGTGACGAAGCGATCGTTTGCATTAACGGCGTGTTCGGTGGACGGATGAAGGACAATTTGGAACGCTGCGGCGCGACGGTTCACGCGGTCGAAGTGCCCTGGGGCGAGACTTTCACGCAAGAGCAAATTGCCGAGGCGGTTGCAGCGCACCCGAAATCAAAAATGCTCGGAATCGTGCATGCTGAAACGTCGACCGGGGCTCACCAGGATTTGACCGGACTTGGTGATATCTGTCACGACGCAGGTATGCTGCTGGCCGTCGATGCGGTCACATCGCTCGGCGGACACGATGTCAAAGTGGACCAATGGGGGATCGATGCGATCTACTCAGGGACACAGAAATGCCTGTCCTGTCCGCCAGGATTGTCGCCCGTTTCGTTTTCGCCCAAAGCCCTGGAGGTGATCGAAGGACGAAAGACGAAGTCGCAAAGCTGGTACTTGGATGTCTCGATGCTCAAGAACTACTACACCGGCGCCGGTGGTCGAGCCTATCATCACACCGCACCGATCAACATGGTGTACGCACTGCGCGAGGCGCTGGCGATCGTGGTCGAAGAAGGGATCGAGCAGCGGATTGCTCGCCACCGCGAGATGCACTTGTTGTTGCGATCTGGTTTAGAAGAATTGGGTTTGACCTACATCCCCAAAAACTCGCTGTGCACACTTAATTGCGTGGCAACCCCCGAAGGCATTGACGAAGCCGCAATTCGTAAACGATTGTTGAACGAATATGATCTGGAAATCGGAGGTGGTCTGGGTGTTTTTGCTGGAAAAGCCTGGCGAATCGGCTTGATGGGACACTCTGCTACTCGACGCAATGTCGCGATGTGTTTGGCCGCGCTAAAAGATTGCTTGTCGTAAGTCCGCCCTCCCCTGCCCTCTTCGCCAACAGCCGAGCCATGTTGTTTCAACACGCCAATGCCTCCAGACTTTTGATCTTACTAGCGGTGGTCTGCTTTGGCTCACGAACAACGCAGGCAGCCGATTCGCCCAACGTGTTGTTGATCGCAATCGATGACATGAACGACTGGGTGGGTTGTTTAGGCGGCCATCCCAACGCCAAGTCGCCACACATCGATCGGCTCGCCAAGCGGGGAATGCTGTTCACCAATGCACATTGTCAGGCACCCATATGTAACCCGTCGCGAACCAGCATCATGTACGGTCTGCGACCTTCGACGACCGGCGTCTACATGAATTCGCCCAAACCTTGGACTGTCAGGGCGTTGGATAGTCGCGTGACGCTCGCACGCCATTTCGCCGCCAACGGGTACAAGACATTTACGACAGGCAAGATCTATCATGGATCGGGCTTGCCACCAGGTGATTTCGATGTGGTCGGACCTCGGCCGGGCCAACGACTAGCAATCGATCAACGATTGATTCCCCCTACGCCCAACGGCGCAAACGGGCTGTGGGATTTTGGTCCGCAATCGTACGACGAAGCGGATTTTCAAGATCATGTCGACGCGACTTGGGCGATCGATGTGATTGATAATCAGATCCAGGCAAACGAGAAACCGTTTTTCCTGGCCGTTGGTTTCTATCGACCCCACGTGCCGTTCTATTCGCCGACGCGGGTGTTTAACCAAATCCCGCCCGATCAAATTCAATTGCCGCAAGTCAAAGTGGATGATCGCGCGGACATTCCTGAGATCGCAGCAGAATTGACGAAGGCACCGGCCGCTCCGCCACACCGCTGGTTCGTCGAAAGCGACCAGTGGCAAACCGCAGTTGCCTCGTACCTCGCCTGCATTCGCTGGACAGATGAGCAGGTCGGACGTTTGATAACAGCTGTCGACGAGAGTCCGCATGCCGACAATACGATCGTCGTACTCTACAGCGATCACGGGTTTTTTCTGGGCGAGAAGCAACGTTGGGCGAAGCAGTCGTTGTGGGAACGAGCGACGCATGTGCCGCTAGTTATCGATTCACCGGGCGGCAATCACCATGGAACCTGTGATCATCCGGTCGAATTGCTGTCGATCTATCCGACGCTGATCGAATTGTGTGGCATACCTCCACGCGACGATCTCGATGGCCACAGCTTGATGCCGTTGTTAGAAAATCCTCAGACCTCGTGGCCGCACCTTGCGCTGACAACGCATGGCAAAGGCAATCATTCCACGCGAAACCAGCGGTATCGGCTGATCCGTTATCACGACGGCAGCGAAGAACTTTACGATTTGCAGGACGACCAAAACGAGTGGACGAATCTAGCGAGCGATCCCAAATTTGCGCAAGTCAAGAGCACGCTCGCAAAGGGTTTCCCGCACAAAAACGCGGAACCCGCCAAAGCGACGTCTGGCGATAAGCCCAGCGGGCAGAAACGCCGACCAAATCGGACAGGATCCAAGCGAATAGATACAGGCCGCAAACAAGGTCCTCGATCAGTCGAGGCCAAAATCACAAACGCGGGAGCGGGCAAGTTTAACAACTAGGTCGGTGTTTGACCCTACAATGCCGATATGTCGACGACTCCCAATTTAGCCGGCCTCCGCGAACTCTATCCTACCAACCGCTTTCAGGACGGTCAGGCGTTTCGAGCGGTGTTCGAGTCGGACGGCTTGACCGCGTTCCAGGCAAAGCCGCTCGCGGTTGTCATTCCCGAAACCGACGACGAAGTCATCGCGACGGTCCGCTGGTGTCACGAAAGGAACATTCCGTTCGTCGCCCGCGGTAGCGGCACCAGCCTTTCGGGCGGCTCCTTGCCAGTAGCAAACGGCATTGTGATCGCGCTCAATCGGTTGAACAAGATTTTGGAGCTGGATCCGCAACAACGTATTGCAGTCGTCCAACCCGGTGTGGTGAATTTGCACGTCACGGCCGCCGCAGCACCACATGGTTTGTACTACGCACCCGATCCATCCAGCCAATCCATTTGCACGATCGGCGGCAACGTTGCATTTAACTCCGGCGGTGCCCACTGTCTGAAGTATGGCATGACATCCAACCATGTTTTGGGCGTCACGGCAGTATTGGCAAACGGCGAGGTCGTCGCGATGGGCGGACGCAGCTTGGAAGGCATCGGGCCCGATTACACGGGATTGTTTTGTGGCAACGAGGGTCTCTTTGGAATCGCTTTGGAAATTACCCTGCGGTTACTTCCTCGCCCGGAATGTTTTCACACGGTGCTGGTTGGCTACGATTCGCTGCAACGTGCAGGCGACGCGGTTTCGGCTGTCATTGATTCTGGGCTGTTGCCCGGAGCGATGGAAATCATGGATGCGTTGTCAATCGAAGCAGCCGAGGCGGCAGTGGCGTGCGGCTATCCGCCGGGTGCCGCCGCGGTTCTGATCGTAGAATTGGAAGGACCAGCCGAGCGAATCGAACAGGAGCGAGAGAAGCTCGCTGTGATTCTGAAGCAAACCGGTCCGTTCGCGCAACGCATTGCGACCGACGAAGCAGACCGACTTGCGATTTGGAAAGGTCGGAAGTCGGCGTTCTCGGCCGTCGGACGCATTAGCCCCGATTTTTTGGTTCAGGATGGTGTCGTCCCTCGCAAACGGCTCGGCGAAGCACTCGTTCGTATTCAAGAACTTTCTCGAGCGGCCGGCATCCGTGTCGCAAATGTTTTTCACGCCGGCGACGGAAATCTTCATCCGCTGATCCTGTTCGATGGCACCCAAACCGGTGCGTTGGAACGAGCCGAATCGCTAGCCGGTGAAATTTTGCGAATGTGCATTCAGATGGGCGGATCGATCACCGGCGAACATGGAGTCGGGATGGAAAAACGCGACTACTTGCCGGAGATGTTTGATCCGCCAACCATCGCGATCATGCATCGTTTGCGAAACGCGTTCGATCCAAAACAGATCTCCAATCCCGGCAAGATGTTTCCCGGTGCCGAAGCCGCCTCGCTGTCGATGAGCGGGCTGCATCCACTGGAGAAAGCGGGTGTGATCAGCCGTGAGTAGCGTGTCAACCGAAACGATTCATCCCAGGTCGATCGCAGAAATCGTTGCCGCGGTTCGACAATACGATCGACTCCTACCCGTTGGCAATCGTACTAAGCCACCCTTGTCGTCGGTCGGTGATGCTGCATCGGTATCGATCGCGGCGATTTGTGGAATCATACAATACGAGCCCTCTGAATTTACCTTCACTGCTCTTGCCGGTACGCCGGTCAAAGAGATTGCGGCAACGCTGCATGCCAAGCGTCAGTATCTCCCGTTCGATCCGCCCATGGTCGATGCTGGAGCGACCCTCGGTGGAATGGTGGCAGCGGGTTTGTCCGGACCTGGTCGGTTTCGTTACGGCGGCGTACGAGATTTTTTGTTGGGCGTCCAGTTCGTCAGCGGCGACGGCGAAGTCATCCGCGCCGGTGGCAAAGTGGTTAAAAATTCCGCTGGCTTTGATATTCCCAAGCTGATGGTCGGAAGCCTCGGGCGACTCGGGATTCTCACTGAATTGACATTTAAAGTGTTTCCCAAGCCGGCGGCAACATTGACACTTTGCTGCCAGATGACAACGCACCAACAAGCACTCGCCGTGATCGCTGGCCTGGCGAACTCGCGGTACGAATTCGATGCGATTGATTACCGCGGTACGCAAAAACAAATCTACGTTCGTTTAGCCGGCGACCCGGACGCGAACCAATCGCTCGCAGTTCACCTGCAGAAAACATCACAGCTTGAATGGGTGACGGTCGATAACGATTCCGCCGATCAGTTTTGGAATGAACTCGCCGATGGAACGTGGTATACGCCAGATTCGGTCATTGTAAAAGTTCCGACGACGCCCGAATCCTATCTTGCACTTCAACAGTGGTCTGATACGACGGGCAGCTCGTCGATTCACTTGAGCGTCGCCGGCGCAGTAACCTGGATCGCGATCGACTCCGAATCGCTGACGCAGTTGCATACCGAGCTTTGCAAGTTACAGATTCCCGCACTGGCCATAGGCGGCAACACCCAACGCGCTTGGTGGGGACATCGCGAATCGTTCCACTTACACCAGCGTGTTCAGCAGGCAATGGACCCGGCGAGACGATTCGTGTGATTCGTTCGTTTACCGAATTGGCGCTCGATGGCGATCACCAGTTACCAACAAATATTCAATGAAACACAGCATTCATCCTGATCAGCACGGCCCACTCGGGTCGGCGATGTCCGACGCGGTCAGTACGTGTGTGCATTGCGGGTTTTGTTTGGCAGCTTGTCCGACGTATCAGGAGTTGGGCCAAGAGACGGATTCACCGCGGGGACGAATCGTGTTGATGAAAGAGGTCCTCGAAGGCACGATGTCGATCAAGACGGCGGCACCTCATATCGATGCCTGCTTGGGATGCCTTGCCTGTGAACCAGCCTGCCCGTCCGGGGTGGCTTACCGTGACTTAATCAGCCCATTTCGCGCGGTTACGGAGTCCAAACGCAAACGGAGTCTATTCGATCGAGTCAAACGTTGGGTCATTCGGTCCACCCTCCCCTACCCCACTCGATTTCGACTGGCCGCGACGACGGGACGGATTCTTAAACCGCTCGCTGACTTTATGCCGACTGCGATGCATGCGATGCTCGATTTGCTGCCTGACGAATTGCCGCGGCGGCAGACGTGGGCTCCCCTGCACTCAGCCATCGGCAAGCGACGCGCAAGAGTTGCACTGCTGACCGGATGTGCTCAGAGCGTGCTGGACCCGGATATCAACACGGCCACCATCGACGTGCTAACGCGAAACGGTGTCGAAGTCATTGTGCCAAAGTCTCAGGCATGCTGCGGCGCGCTCAATTGGCACGTCGGGAATCTTGCTCAGGCACAATCGTTTGCCAGAGAAAACCTGCGGGCATTTCCCGCAGACATCGATGCGATTGTTACCAATGCCGCCGGATGTGGATCCGCGATGCAGGAATATCATTTGATATTAAAGGGTACTGGGGACGAAGCGGCCGCGGATCAGTTTCGACAACGCGTTCATGATGTATCGGCATTCCTGCATCAACTCGGTGAATTAGTCGCGATCCCGGATCAGGACAAACCAGTCCGCATCGCCTACCACGACGCCTGTCACCTATCCAATGCACAAGGTGTGCGGCAACAGCCACGCGACCTGTTGCGTCAAATTCCCGGCGTGGAACTAATTGAAATTGCAGACGGGCACCTCTGTTGCGGGTCAGCGGGAACGTACAACGTCGACCAACCGCATATCGCTGCACGCCTGGGGCGTCAAAAAGCCGATCGAGTGATAGCGTCCGATGCGGAAGTCGTTGCAAGCGGCAACATTGGATGCCTCACGCAACTGCAAATGCACTTGGAAGCGAAAAAGTCCGACATCCGCGTTCGACACACGATGCAGGTTTTACGCGACGCGTATCGAGGTCAGTCGAATTGATCGACTTGTCACGCCGGGTGTTATTTCAAGCGGTTCAAGTAGCCCGACGTTGAGAATCGAATGAACCAGGCCATATCACCGGGGGCTTCCGCATACGAATCGGCCAGTCTCTGCATCGGTTCGCGAAAGTGTGGGTCGGCCAGTAGTTCGACCGTACGCGCCGCGTGCAACAGCACAGTAGTGTCTGAATGCTTCAGCAATCGCACAAGCTTTTTTCGCGCCGCGTTGCGGCTGCCGGCACCTGCCACGTCGGACTCCGCGAGCGCTCCGGCGGCTTCGATTTGAACGGCCGCCGATCGGTCCTCCAGCAACTCGGTAAGCTTCTCCGTCAACTCTGTCGTCAAAGGAAATGAACCACGGCAGCCAATGCAGCCCCAGTATCTCACCGACGCATTGGGATCATTCAGGTGCTTCAAAATTTCCTGCGGATCCTTGCGGATCAATGACATCGCTGCACGCCGGGCGGCATCGATGTACTCTTGATGGTCTTGCCCCCACTGAATCGGCGTCGAACCTGCGGAAACTTGCCACAGATCGATCTCGTGAACAAATCCCAAATCGTGTGACTGTCGCAAGTGCTGATCCATTGCAGCACGCAGGGTGTCGATGTTCTTGCTTTGCTCGGGGCGGTCGGCGAGATTCGTCAGATTCAGTGGATCGGCGACACAATCGTACAGTTCCTCTCGAGGTCGACTTGCTCGCAAATACTGCATCTGTGCTTCAGTTGCCGTGCCTGATTCGGCGGCATCGTAAAAGGCGTCGCGAATTTCGCCCTGATCGCACCATGCATTCTGCTGATTCCAACCGAGGTGGGGCATGAAATTGCGAATGTACAGGTAGTTCCTGTTGCGAACGCTACGCGACAGATCCATGATCTCGTCGACGCGATCACGATGACCAAACACGTATTCGCGTTTGCCTTTCGCCAGCGGCCCAATAAATGGCTGGCCGCGCATGAATGCGGGGAGCGTTTCTGCGCCGGCGAGACTCAACACAGTTGGCCCGAAGTCCTCGAAGCAGACCAGGCG
>JABDKS010000046.1 GCA_013002105.1 Pirellulaceae bacterium
CGTACTTGCTTTCGACGCGATTCTTTTTGGCCAGCTGTTGCCAGGACATGTCGTCCATCAGATGCCAGGCGGCTGCTTGTGCCGTGTTTTGAGTGACCTGTCCGTAACCAAGCGCTTCGCACAAGACTCGAACTTGCGGATTGTCAGTGAACTGTTCCAGCGGCACCATCTTGTAAGCCATTTTCGGATTGGGATCGGGCTTTCCATGTTCAAGGCATACGGTGGTCACCGAAACCTTCTTCATTCGCTCTGGTGGAACTCGCATGAAGCCACCGCCGCCACCCATGCCGCCGCCACCCATGCCGCCACCACCCATGCCGCCGCCGCCCATGCCACCCATCATGCCTTGAGCTTGGATGGGTACACCGGCGAATGCTGCGGGAAGTGCGATGTTCAGGGGTTTGTCAGTCAAGTTCTTGACCAACACGTTGGCTTGAGTTGCATCTTTGGGAATGAATTTGACATCGATCGTGCCATTTTCCATCGCGGCAAAAAATTCGGCGTTGACGGTTTCGTCGTCCCGGTTCGGTCGATCCGCAAAACTGGTCGCCGGCGTTATCGCCAGAGCCACGGCAGCGAACGCGGCCATGGAGATCAATGATCGAAACGCTCGGTTTGGAAAAGGTAGATTTTGTGGGAGTTTGGTCGCGCTGGTCACAGACGTGTTCCTTAGGTTGAGTCGCCTCTAGGGTGAGGCCCGATCATTTCAGAAAAGTGGTTGGAAAGATCGGTTGGGATTAAACGGGAAACCTTCACCGACAGCAAATGGAAACCGCTCCGGTAGAAGCAGTCCAATCGCCGGCGAAACCGACATCAACGGACGAGGCGGATCGAATCAAGTCCAACGCCATCACCGTTGTGGTAAGAGCGATTCCCCAGGGCTCGAAATGATTCCCGTTCACTGCTGTTAATCATACTTCGCCGATTTCGCTTGACCAAGCGGAAAGAACGGGCCGGAGCCAACGAATTGGCTCGAACACGCTAAATCTGGGGGATTCCAGCGGTCGCGGACCAACGCAAAGCGGACCTCGACCGACAAAATCGGCAAAATCAGCCCGACAGCCCGTCGGGATCAGCCGAAAGGACACAGGCCCTCGGCCAATTCATGCTCGTGGCGACCGCGAGAGGAGTCGCAGCTTTTGGGCCGGGACAGACGCGGGATTGGAGGGGAAACGGAGTCGATTCGAGGGGACCTTTGACAAGATCCACTACGCGACGGTGCCGGTTTTCACTTGCGTCGTTGGGCGACACGACGATCCGATCCTTCACGTTGCCCCTCGCGACGATCCGCCTGACGCCGATCGTCGGATCGTTCGCGACGACCGACCAACTCTTCTTCCTCCTCGCCATTGGCAAGGGATGCCGCAAACACCTTCTCGAGTCCCGCCTTGGCCGTCGCGGCATGCTTGGCATCAATCACAGCGGTCACTTGCAATTCGCTCGTACCGATCATCTCGACGTTGATTTCGCTATCGGCAAGTTCTTGGAACAACAATGTCGCCACATGCGTGTGGCTGCGCAAACCGATCCCGCTGACGGTGACCTTGACGATGTGACCACCCTTCTGCACGTCGCGCATGCCATGTTTTGTCATCAGTTCCTGGGCGACATCAAAACTCGCGCCCACATCATCCGCTTGGACCGTAAAACTGACACTCGTCGATCCGTCTTCGCCGTCGTAGCCCTGCACGATCATATCGACAAAAATACCTGCGTCGCCGATCGTCTCGAACATGTCTGCCGCGATCCCGGGCCGGTCGGGAACTCCGTACAACGTCACACGCGCCTGGTCCTCGGTGATCGTGATCCCGGTCAAGGTCAGAGATTCCAGCACATCGTCCCGCAATCGTTTGACCATCATCGCAACATCGTCACTGGTACTGCGATCGGCCTTGATCTCGTTCCACGATTTGGCATCACTGGGACGTTCGTGCAGCGAAAACGCCTGATGGACCGCTCGCAATGCCTCGGTCGCCTGGTCGCGAGGCACGAGCGCGGAGATTTTGATTTCGCTGGTGGTGATCATGTGAATATTGACGCCGGCATCGGCCAAAGCACGAAACATTTGCGATGCCACGCTGGTCTGACTGGCCATGTTCACGCCGACGACAGACACCTTGGATACATTCTGATCGTGGGTCACACCTGTCGCGCCGACATCGGACATGACTGAATCGATGGCGGCAAGCGTTGCGGCAAGCTCGCCGCGTGGCACGGTAAACGAAACATCCGCGCGACCTTTGGATCCAACATTTTGCACCACCATATCGACAGCAATTTTGCACTGAGCGATTGCCGAAAAAATCTGCAAACTCTTACCCGGAACATCCGGCACGCCCAAGACGGTGACCCGCGCTTCGTCGGGCGTCATCGCAGCCCCACTGACCGCCGAAGTTTGCGATTCGGATTCGGTGACAATCATTGTTCCGTCCGTATCAGAAAAACTGCTGCGGACGTGAATCGGCACCCCAAACTTTTTGGCAAACTCGATACTTCGGTTGTGCATCACGCCCGAACCCAAACTCGCCAATTCCAGCATCTCGTCGTAGCTGATCACATCGACCCGGCGGGCTTCAGGCAACAAAGGTGGATCGGTCGTGTAGACGCCGTCGACATCGGTGTAGATCTCGCACGCATCGGCCTTCAAAACGGCCGCCAATGCCACCGCCGTGGTATCGCTTCCGCCACGTCCGAGCGTGGTGATATTCAAATCGTCATCGATGCCTTGAAATCCAGCCGCAACGACAATATTGCCCTGCTCCAACAGTCGCTCGATTCGGTCGGTCGAAATCGATTGAATCCGCGCCTTGGAAAAACTGCTGTCGGTCACCATCCCGATTTGGCCACCGGTCAGACTGACGGCGTTTGCGCCCAGTGAATCAATCGCCATCGCGACCAGGGCGACACTAACTTGTTCGCCGGTGCTCAACAACATGTCCATTTCGCGCGCCGGCGGCGTCTCGCTGATCTCGCCAGCCAGTTCCAGCAGCCGATCGGTATTCTTTCCCATCGCGCTGACAACCATCACGACCTTGTGCCCTTGACGCTGGGCGCGAATCGCCTTGCGGGCCGCCGCACGAATCTTTTCGACGTCGGCAACGCTTGTGCCGCCAAACTTTTGGACGATGAGAGACATGAACGAAAATGGGGTGGGGATTGAAACGGGAGTCAGCGGCCGGATGAACCGAGGGCGAGCGAGATTCGATGGGTTGCAAGTCTACTTGATGAACGCCCGCATCAAATCCCAACCTTGATCAAATTTTTGACCGCTCTGTGCTGCGGAAACTTCGTCGTAAGTTGTCTGCTTTCCGGCGTCGATGCCTGTTCCCGCCATCACCAGCGGCACCATTCCATGCGTGTGCTTTTTGGTACTACAAAATGTTGGGTGATCGGGCGTGACCAAGATTCGGTAGTCACCCTGCTTTTCAAGCGCCTCGACCAGCGGACCAACAATGTGTTTGTCAATCTGCTCCATCGCTTCGATTTTCGCATCCTGCCGGCCTTCGTGGGACGCCTCGTCGGGCGCTTCGACGTGAACGCAGACCAAGTCGTATTCATCAAGTGCTTTGATGGCGGCTTGTCCTTTGCCGGCGTAATTGGTGTCCAGATAGCCCGTCGCACCGTCGACTTCGATCCGCGGCCATTGCGCCAACGCGGCGATCCCACGTAACAAATCGACGGCGGTAATCATCACACCGCGAACACCGAATCGCTGTTCAAAGGATGGCATGTCCGGCGCACCGCCCAAACCCCACAGCCAAACATGTGTCGCTACACCCTTGCCGGCAGCCGCACGTTTTTTGTTGACCGGATGATCCGCGAACAAGTCGGCCGATGCATTCATTAAACGCACCAAAGTATCGCTGCCCGGTCCGCGCGGAAAATCGTCGCCGACCGGCAAGTCGGTCAGATCATGTGGTGCGCTGGTGCGTGTCTCTTTGCCAAACGGTGCCGGTGTCTTTTCGTCGCCCCGATACAACAGCAAGTTGCGATAGCTGACGCCGGGGACAAACTCCAACCGCGAATCGATTTCGCCGTCGCCAAGCAATTCTTCCTGTGCCGATTTCAGTAACGCCGTCGATTCTTCGGTCGAAATATGGTCGGCCGTGAAATCCACCATGATTTGGTCGACCACCGTGACCAAATTGCAGCGAACAGCAAAATCGTGCGGCGCAAGCTGGATGCCTTGGGCGGCTGCCTCCAACGGCGCGCGACCGGTGAAGTACTGGTCGGGGTCATAACCAAACAGGCACAGATTTGCGACTTCGCTACCGGCTGGCAAATGGGATGGTGTATTGTTGGCCAGGGCCACGGAGCCGCGAGCAGCCAACGCGCCCATCGCCGGCAAATTGGCAGCTTGCAGCGGAGTTTTCCCGCCGAGTGCCTCCATCGGCTCGTCGGCACAACCATCGGGGATCACGATCACATATTTCATCGGCGCATCCTCCGCCAAAAAGTTCGTCTGGCGCTCAAATCGAAACAAAAGGTCAGTTTCGACAACGAATCTGGATTGCGGAAGGGGACGCAAGCTGACAGGGGACACCCCCGCCGCTTGCAACATTCGACAGCCGCGAAGCGGCGGCAGGCGATAGCCTGGGGTGAACCAACGAGCGTCAGCGAGGCAGGTGGAACCCCAGGTAACGTTCGCACCAAAACCATTCAGCCCGGCGATTTGGCGGCTACA
>JABDKS010000049.1 GCA_013002105.1 Pirellulaceae bacterium
GTAAAGACCCGTACGAACGAATGCCGCCCCCCGAGTCCGGCAAGACGCTGACGAAGGATCAGATTCAGCTGTTGAAGGACTGGATTGCTCAGGGCGCTCGATACGAGGGCCATTGGGCGTTCGCGACGCCGCTACCGCCGGACGTTCCTCAGGTCGACTCGAACTGGACGCGCAATCCCATCGATCATTTCGTCCTTGATCGCCTACGTAAAGACAATCTTCAACCCTCGCCGACCGCTGATCGCGCCACATTGATACGGCGGCTGACATTGGACCTGACCGGCGTGCCGCCAACAGAGCAGGAGGTCGATGAATTTATCGGCGACACTTCTGATGATGCCTACGAAAAACTGGTGGACCGATTGTTGATGTCACCAAAATATGGTGAACGTATGGCGGTCGCCTGGTTGGACTTTGCCCGCTTTGCTGACAGCAACGGATTTCAAAGTGACGGCAGTCGCAGCATGTGGGCTTGGCGCGATTGGCTGATCAATGCCCTGAACGAAAACAAACCGTTTGATCAGTTCACCATCGAGCAACTTGCCGGCGACATGTTGCCTAACGCGACTCGCGATCAGATCATCGCCACAGGATTCAATCGCAACCATCGGCTCAATGGCGAGGGCGGACGGATCGTCGACGAGTGGTTTGTGGAAACCGTCATTGATCGCGTCGAAACGACCGGACTGACCTGGCTCGGTCTCACGTTGAACTGTTGTCGTTGTCACGATCACAAATACGATCCGATCAGCCAAAAAGAATTCTACCAACTGTTCGCGTTCTTCAATTCAAATGATGAAGACGGCGTACTGGCACCCAACGGAAAGAACGGTGACAACACACCGCCCCTGCTGAGCCTGGCCACGGAGCAGCAGGAATCCAAGCTTGCCGATCTCAAGCAAGCTGCGGCTGACGCGGACCTACTGGTCAAAGAGTTAACCAAAACACAACCACAACGACTCGCGAAGTGGGAAGCTGCGCGTCCATCGCAATCTCCCACGGACGATAACGCCTGGGAAGTCTTGCAAGACGTTGTCGCGGTTTCGCAAGGAGGTGCTCAGCTGAAGACACTCAGCGATGGTTCGCTGCTGGCGACGGGCAAAAACCCCCCGTTCGATACCTACACGATCACCGCCCCAATCGATCGCCCAACGATGACCGGCCTGAGGCTGGAAGTATTCCCACACGATTCGTTAGCCCACAAAAGCTTGGCCCGCGGTGGCAACGGAAATTTTGTCCTCACTCAACTCAACGCGGTGTTACAAACCGATCCTGAATCCGCGTCACAGGAAATCACATTCGATCGGGCAGACGCGGACTTTGAACAACCCGGCTGGACGGCCGAGTCGCTACGGGCGCTCCAGCACACAACGTTGACTGACGAAAAAATCCGTCAAGGCTGGGCGATTGCCAGCCACGAACCTGCCAACCGCGTGCCACGAGAATTGATTCTCACGTGCGACCAACCCGTCGACATTGCGGCCAACAGTCAGTTGCAGATAACGATGAAACACGCATCGCCCTACGCCGGCCACAACATCGGCTGCTTTCGTTTGTCCATCAGTGATGCTGCCGCGTCCAGTTTAAAGGCACTCAAATCGTCGACGCCTGCGAACATCGCCGGCATCCTGGCCCAGTCCAAGGCGAAACGGAGCAAGAAAGAGCAGAAACAATTGCGGGAGTATTTTGCCAAAAACCTGGACGATGTGCTTCGCAACGCCAAACAGAAACACGAAGCGGCGAAAAAGGCAGCCGTCGACTACGAGAAATCCATTCCATCGACGATGGTGATGAAGGAAACCAAGCCGCGTGAAGCATTCATTTTGCGGCGTGGCGAATACGACAAGCCGGGCGAGAAAGTCCAACGCGGCTTACCCGCGGCGCTGCCGAGCCTGCCTGAGGGTCAACCCATGGATCGACTTGGACTGGCCAACTGGATCGTGGACCCAACCAATCCCTTGACGGCCCGAGTTTGGGTGAACCGCGCGTGGGAACATTTCTTCGGCATTGGCTTGGTCAAAACGAGCGAGAATTTTGGTTCCCAGACCGAATACCCCAGCCATCCAAGACTACTCGATTGGCTGGCGACTCAGTTCATGCGACCAGCAGCGCAGGCGAGCGTCAATGGCGTCGACGCGCGGGCCTGGGACATGAAGGCACTGCATAAGTTGATCGTGATGAGCGCGACGTATCGGCAGTCGTCCAGTTTGTCGCCCAAGTTGATTCAGCGGGATCCAGACAATCGATTGCTGGCCCGCGGTCCCCGCTTTCGGTTGAGCGGCGAAGTGATTCGCGATTCCGCACTATCGGTCAGCGGACTACTGATCGACAAAGTGGGCGGGCCCAGCGTTCGCCCCTACATGCCCGAAAAAGTGTGGGACGAAACGAGCGTCTATGGCAACTTGCGAAATTACAAACACGATCGTGGCGAAGGGCTTTATCGTCGCACGATGTATACCATTTGGAAGCGGACAGCCGCACCACCGACGATGCTGTTGTTCGATGCGCCCAATCGTGAAGTCTGCACGATCAAACGGTCACGAACAAACACACCCCTGCAAGCGTTATCGCTTTTGAATGAAATCACCTTCGTCGAAGCGGCCCGCGGGCTCGCCGCCCGAATGATCAACGAAGGGGGCGACGATGATGAATCACGCATCCGCTTTGCCTACAAAACGTTGTTCTCGCGACAACCCTCCGCCGATGAACTATTGGTACTGACAAGCGGCATGGAGTCCGACCAAAAATACTTCACGACGAACCCGCAAGCGGCTCACGAGCTGACGTCCGTCGGCGAATGGACTCCCGACACCAAGCTCGACCCGGTGCAATGGGCCACCTACACGATGACTGCCAATGTGTTATTGAACCTGGACGAATTCGTGTCACGTGATTGATGCGGCCACACCAATCAAAAACAACACCGACGCAGAATCCTGACTAACACGTCACGACCAAAATCTCCACTGACATGAACATGGATCCCTCCATCGCCCTTCAAGATGCACTCAACCGCCGGCTCTTCCTGCGCCGCGGCTCGGCGGCGATCGGTTCCGCCGCACTCGCGGCATTAACTGCGACGGAATCTTCGGCCGCGTCGGGTTCCACACGCCTGCCTCATTATCCGGCCAAAGCAAAGCGGATCATCTATCTGTTTCAGTCCGGTGCGCCATCACAGATGGACCTGTTCGATCCCAAACCGGAGATGAAAGCGCATCATGGCGAAGACTTGCCGGCGTCGATCCGGCAGGGTCAGCGTTTGACGACGATGACGTCGGGACAGGCCAAATTTCCCGTCGCACCGTCGATCTTCCAATTCAAGCAACATGGTGATTCGGGAATGTGGTTCAGTGAATTGATGCCGCACATGTCGACCCTTGCCGATCAGTGGTGCATGATTCGATCGATGCACACCGAGGTGATCAACCATGATCCCGCGATTACGTTTTGTCAGACCGGATCACAATTGGCTGGCCGGCCCAGTATTGGATCGTGGATCAGCTACGGACTCGGCAGCGAAAATGAAGATCTACCTGCCTACATCGTGCTGACGTCCTTTGGCAGCGGCCGGCCAAACGACCAACCGCTGTACGACCGCCTATGGGGATCCGGATTCATCCCCTCCAAACATCAGGGTGTCAAGTTTCGCAACACGGGCGATGCCGTTTTGTATCTATCCAATCCCAAAGGTGTAACGACCGACCTGCGACGCAGCACGCTGGACCGACTGAGCGCGTTGAACAGCCAGCGACTGGCAACGGTGGGTGATCCCGAAATCCAAGCCAGGATCGCGCAGTACGAGATGGCATTTCGGATGCAAAGCAGTGTGCCCGATTTGCTGAACATCGCTGACGAACCGCAACATGTCTTGGATGCATACGGGCCCGATGTTCATCGCGTCGGCAGTTACGCAGCGAATTGTCTACTCGCGCGGCGATTGGCCGAGCGAGATGTGCGATTTGTGCAACTGTTTCACATGGGTTGGGATCATCACGGCGGACTGCCCAAAGCGATCAAGGGCCAGTGCAATGACACCGACCAAGCCACGACGGCACTGATCAATGATTTGCAGCAACGAGGCTTGTTGGAAGACACGCTGATTGTCTGGGGCGGCGAGTTTGGACGAACGATCTACTCGCAGGGCACGTTGACCGATACGAATTACGGTCGCGATCACCATCCGAGATGTTTCACCGTGCTGATGGCAGGTGCCGGAATCAACGGCGGTTACACTCACGGCGAGACTGACGATTATTGCTACAACATCACCGCCGACCCGGTGCATGTTCACGATCTGAATGCCACGATCCTGCATTTGATGGGGATCAACCACGAGCGATTGACCTACAGGTACCAAGGTCGTGATTTTCGCCTAACCGACATACACGGCGAAGTCGTCCAGCCGATATTGGCTTGATAGCCGGTCCAGAGTGCACCGTGTGCACCTCGCAAACGCGATCGGATCACTATTTGGCTTTGACTTGGATGGTGCCGATGTCCAGCGGGCTGTCGTCGGACGAGACCACCGTAAATTGACTCGCGCCGGCGGCACCATTGACCCACAGATTGTACTGACCGGTCATCACGTCATCGATACGAAAGGAACCGTCGTCTTGGATCGGTAGACCTTCGCGAAAATACAGCGACGCATAATCGGTAGTTTGCAATGCGGCGTAACCCTTTTGCAAATCGTTGGCACCGGCGTCGTTACCAAAGCGTCGCCAATTCCAGACGTCTGGTGCGGGCGGTCGAATCGATAGCGAAATGTTCTCGTAAGACTCCAGCCCTGAAAGCCGCCCGACCACTTCAGCACCTTTGCCGCCGAAATCAACTTGTTTGGTTTCGCCGGCGCCGAGCAACTCTCGCTGAACGGGGTATTCGTAAATCACGTTGCTCGTGCTGATCTTCGTCTCCGATGGCACGCTCACGCCGTGGCCGAGTTGAACCTCGCCGGGTGGCAAATAGCCAAAGCAATAGAAACCATGATCATCCGCTTCGACTTCGCTGAATGCCGAGACCAAGCCTGGGTAAGGTTCCTGACGATAGACGCTCGCGCGAACGATTTCACCTGCCCCGGGTCGATCCTTCCAAAGGACGTGGCCTTCAACCCGCGACCAAGGTGACAAGGCTATGTCGACCGGCTCAGGAACATCGACGATCGACGTCGCAAATTCGATAAAGGGTTGTTCAAAGTAACCGCTATCGTGGACAACACACAAAACAGCCACGCGATCGGTTTCGAACGGCAATAAAAACCGTCCGTCGCCGTCCGACTGAACCGTTTGAGGAATTCGCCACTGATCACTCAGCCGATCCAGTGGTGGCTGGTCGTGTCCAATCACGCTGCCCGCCTCTAAACGAATACCACGGTTGGGCAACCCGATCGCCAAAGTCGCACCGGCGGCGGGCGAGCCATCTGGTTTTCGGACAACACCGACGATTCCGGCATCGGGACGCAGGTGCACTTTCATTCTCAAATGCGGTCCACCCTTGCCTAACCAGGTGGTCGTCGCGGGGCGGTAACCATCCGCCTCGATCCGAAATCTCATTTCGTCATAACCGCGCGTTCGCGGCCAGACAAACTGACCATCATTCATCTCGCGTATCATATGCGGCTGCCAGACCGCGATATGGCTGATCGTGCCGGGAACACTGTTGTATCGGACGCCAGGAATCACACGAAACGTCTTGATCGGTTCGCCCGACTGAGCATCAACAACCTCGCCGTCGATCAACAGACGACGCGACGTCTCAGTGATCAACTCGTCACCCTCTTGCGCATCAGAGTCGATCGCAAACACGTTCATCCAGATCACCGCGCAGCAGATCAGTGAAATAACGCTGCGAAGAAATCGTCGTTTTTGAAACGAACCAATCATAAGTCGGGCAATGTTACTCTTGGGTGGGATTCTGCACTGAGTCGAATTCGGGAGTCGAATCCGTTGCGGCGGGCGGTGACTCTTGTTTGGATCTGTCTGCCTGGACAGCATCGGTGTCAGGGGCGTTTTGTTGCCCCGCAACCGAATCGCCCGCGACCGCATCATCCGCAACCGCATCATCCACTATCGGGAACACAAATTCACTGACCCTCTTGCCGGTGACATCGCGGTGGCGAAGCGTCAGTTTCGGGTTTTTGTTTTTTCCCCGATAGGTCAAGTCTCCCGAAAGAAATCCTCCGGCAACCCGTAGGAATCGATGCGTTGGACGTTGATCACCGGCCTTCCATCCTAGTTGATGCTGCTCGCTACCTGGACCACAACCAAACTCCCAGAGGTCGGTTTTTTCGTCGACCGAAGCGTATTGCCAGTGTCGATCACCGCATAACACGATCACATTGTCGACCTGGGCCAGCTTTTCGCGAATTTCATTCCCTTCGTGAACAAACACGTCGTTGGCATGATTGTCACTCTTATTATCACGATCCGGCCCAACAATGGGGGTGGGGCTGCAGATCAGCTTGAACTTCGCCTCGCTTTGACTGAGCGTCTGGAACAACCATGCCTTTTGCTCGGCACCCAAAATCGTTTTCTCTGGTCCATCGGGCATGTTGTTGGCGCTGCGATAGTCGCGGCCTTCTAAAAACCAGATTTGCAGGTCCTTGCCCCAACGCACGGTTTTGTAACGCGGAGTGTGCGACGGAAATTGCTCCTCGTTAAACAGCCTCACACCTTCGTCAAACGTGACGGCCCCGTAGGTTTGACCTGCCCAGCAATCGTTGGTCAGCGTGTCATGGTCGTCTTTGAGAAAGTAGCTGGTCGTGCGGTTATAAAAATCGCGATTGCTGGGCAACGCAAAAATGCGCTGCCATTTGAATCTCATCAGATCGATCGTCAGCGCCCAAGGATCCGGCTTGTCGTAGTACTCGATGTCTCCGGCGTGAACAACAAATGTCGGATTCAATTTCGCCATCGATGGATAGATCTTGTGACCCTTCATACCGTCGTCACGTCGAATAAAATCGTGACAGGTTGTGATGCAAAACGTCAGGTCTTTTTTGTCATTGGGTTTGGGTGCCGTACGGAATGCACCTCGAACCACGGCCGTCGTCTGGTCGGAGTCGATCGACTTCGCCTCGATCACAGCTGCGTATTGAGTATCGGGACGTAAGTCATCGAGTTTCCATTGGGCCGTGAAATCCGACTCGGCCGTCGTGGTCTGCCAGGCCGTCGTCTTAATGGCATTGCGCTGTTTGCCCGGAAAGTACATCAGCCGAACGCGGCCGGGAGCACCAGGACACGCGCCAAACATCTCGTCCAATTTTGCGCCATCGGGGAGCTGCATTTGCAACAGCTTGTCAGCGTCGCGCAGCTTGGCCAATTTCGACGCCTCTTTTTTGCTAATCGTCGTGAATTTTTTTCCGTCGACCAGCATTTGTTCCCTCGCGGTAGTTCGCGTCCACAAGACGACCGAGTTTTGGTCGGCCCAACTGTTTCGCATTGCGTTGGCAAGAAACGGTGCGGGCGGATGCGTCGGTGTTGGTTGCGATTGCGGAGCTTCGTGCGCCGTGAACTGAAAGTCCTTGAAGACGGCTTTGCCACCGTGATCGGTTAACATGAATCGATCGCCCTGTTTGGGGCGGCCGAAATCGACTGAGCCATAAAACTTGCTGATCGCGATCGTCGTGTCCCAGGCGGGACCAACGGTTGCGGCCGTGGAAATCAGTTCACCGTTGAGATAATGCTCCAGGTTGTCGCCGATTGCGACGATCCGCGATTGATTCCATTGGCCGGCGGGACGAATGGGCTTTTCGGCCGCGGGTGCAACGAGGTCATAAATCGACGCTGTGCTGCCTTTGGAAAGACTGTTGGGACGATCATCTAGAATTTGATATTCGACACCCAGAAAACTGTTATTGAAAAGTTGTTTTCCAAAGCGGCGGACACGGTACTTCAATCCCGTGTTGCACCCTGGATCGATCTTCCATTGCCAGGAGAGTTCAAAGTTCGGTGGCATCGGCGGTGACAAAATGTGGCCCGCACGTCGGGGCCGAACCAATCGTATCTCGCCATCACGGAACTCCCAACCATCAGGTGCAGGTTTGCTGTCAAAGGTCTCCCAGAAGTCACGATCGGACCAATTGGAAGTTTGGTCCGATGAAATCGTTTCGATTACGATTCCTTGAGCTGGCAAGAATTCACCGGCAACGATCAGAGAGATCGTCGCAAAGAAAATAAGCATTCGTCCGAACTGCATCGCTGAATCGCCTGAAAAATGGGCACAAGATCAGCGAGGATTCTAATCAGCAAGTCGGTCGATTTGTCGATCGTGGGCAGAATCACCCCAGTTCATCACGGGTGGCTCGACTACGAGCGACGCAATGATTTACGAACCGACATCGGGGAAGCAAATTGATCCAACTTCGTTTCCAGATTTGCCAGATCGTCGCTTAACCAATCACCGAAGGCGACTGTCGATTCAAGGCATAATGTGGCGATAAACTCATTCCAGTGTTCTCCCTCAAGACGGGGAGCTTTGGGAGTTCGATTCTCACTTGAAGTTGGCATCGGAGGGGTCTCCGGTTAGGCATTCCATTGCATTGTTTCGGGTCTCTACAAACCAGCCCGTGCGGGTCTTGTCTGTCGTCAAAATCGGTTCTCCCTTCATGAGAGCCCGCTTTGACTAATTTGGTTCACCGCAACCCGTGTGCCGAAACGGGGCTCAGTTCACCATTACTCCTGTAAGTCCCTGATAGATAAGTAGTTAACGTCGATTTATTAATTCGGCGTTCGTTTCAATAGCGCCGCACTGACGCAACACTCTTGTATCGAAATGTCAGCGCGGCAGGCAACCTTGATCAACAATCGGCCAAATCTGCTGCCTCAGTGTAATTATATGCCCGTAAAAGTCCAATAAAGTGTAAATCCTGACCGGTAAAGGCCTGAATGATCAAAAAACGATCAGCTATTACCGGTTAAGAAACCTGTTGGGGCAGGTTAAAAAAATTTGGGAATTCGAACCAAGATTCCACGATAGCTGGCGAATTTGTGCCTGGGAGACGACAGCTGCATCGGTGCAGCATTCGGATCGTTACCCCATCAGCCACCTGTTTTGGAGGAAAGACCCATGCTGAAGAAAATGATTTTGACCGGAGGAGCGATCGCACTCCTTTCGAGCGTTACGATTGGCGGACCCTTGTTGAGCTATGCCCGGTGTGGCGTGAATTGGCTCCGCAGCAGCGCCAGCGATAGTGTTCCCCTGGAATGGGAATTGAACCGTGCTCGGCAAATGATTGTCGATCTGAAACCCGAGATCGAAGCCAACGCCAAACGCATCGCTCACGAGAAGATCCAAGTGGCGCGGTTGGAACGACAACTGGTCGATTCGGACTTGCGATTGACCAAGGCTCAATCGGACATCGCCCGACTGACCGGCGATCTGAAGAGTGACAGTCCCGTCTATTCCTACGGCGGTCGCACCTATACCTCCGCGCAGGTCAAAGACGACCTGGGCAATCGATTCAAACGCTTCAAAACGCGTCAGGCAACAGCCGAAAAGCTTCAGCAAATGCTCAGCGCAAGGCAAGCATCGCTCAAAGCAGCTCATGAGCGAATGGACGCAATGTTGAGCGCACGGCGACAACTCGAAGTCGAAACCGAGAACCTGCAAGCACGTCTGGGGGCATTGCGTGTCGCTCAGACCAGCAGCCAGTTAAGCTTGGATGACAGCCAGTTGTCGCAAACGCGCAGCTTGCTGGACGACATCGCGACTCGAATTGACGTCGAAGAAGAAACGATGAACGTCGATGCGGAGTATTTTGGTGAAATCGACTTGGATGAACCCAGCAATGAGAATTTGCTGGACGATATCGCATCGTATTTTGGCAGCGATGGACCGACTGGTTCGCTCGTTGCAATCCAATTGGATTGATCGTTTCCTTTCAGTGGGATCCCCATATTACGGGATGCCCACTGATGGGAGCTGAGGTCGCGAAAAGGACTTTGGAAAGAATCCTATTACCCTGACACCGTAGGCTGATCCGTGTCGGTGCAAGCTACCTCATCAAATGATTCGCCTCTCGGCTCGCGCTGGAGGCTTTGGGTGGATGGTTGCGGCGGTTTTTTGCTGCTACCAGGAAAACGATGGACGGTCGGCGGGTTTGATCCAACCACTCCCGCTGACCTTTGTGTTCGTGCCGATTGGCCCCGCCGTGCCGGTGTCATCGAGCGTGAAAAAACAGATTACTTTTGGCAACCTGCGGGAACGGATGCTGCTCGCCAGTTGATTACGCCCCCGCAAAGCTTACCCATCAGTGGCTCGGCAAACATGACACTGAACTGCCCCAGTCCGCTCAGCAATTCGGCCACGATCTCTTTGCGTGGTCCGCATCGATTCATTGGGCACGTCGACGGTGCGGTTCTGGTCAACGAGACCATGCTGATCGGGCCCACCAGCGACTGCCACATTCGTACGATGGAGTATCCCGATCGAGCCATCTTGGTTTGTCGTGACGGCGTTTGGCAAGCAAAAGTAGATTCCGAAAAGGCATTCGTGACGCTGCCCTTGGGTGAGCGAATCACGCTGCAGTCTCTTGCAATGACATTGGAAGAGGTATGAACCGATTCCAGCCGCCCCTGATCGACGACGCGATCGACCATTCGTCTGAAGTGGACAATTTGGTCGATCCGGGACAAAACGCGCCCCGATTGACGGTTGGTTGTGCCTCCCCTGGAGACGGAAAAACCGCACCGGAGCGTTCTTGTTGCGGGCTTTCTGGGAGGAAACATCGGCTCATGTCACGACTTCTCGGTAAAATAAGGCTGTCGCCGGGCGACGAATCGTCGCCAGCGGTCCCCGCTAGCAACCAACCCGCTGAATCGGCCTCGCACGAATCCACGTTGCGTGGTTTGGGGGATAACCACGATGACACGCCGGTCGGCGCAGACCGGGGTCGTCACCATTTTCGCGAAACTACTTCTGGTCCGTCGGTCGACCGACACTTGACTTCTCCGCGCCCCATGACGTTCACCTACGCACCTGGATCGAAACCACTTTCCCAATACACGATCCGTCGTGGCATTGGCGTGGGCGGATTTGGCGAAGTCTATTTTGCGGTCAGCGAAGCGGGCAAAGAGGTCGCACTGAAGCGGATCCAACGGAACTTGGAAGTCGAAATTCGCGGCGCGTCACATTGCCTGAATTTAAAACACAATCATCTGGTTTCGCTGTACGACATTTGCCGCGACGACGACGATCAAGCGTGGGTGGTGATGGAATTTGTTGCGGGCCCCAATCTGCGCCAAGTCTTGGATCAATCTCCCCAAGGCCTCAGTGAAGTCGAAGTCCGACGTTGGTTCAGCGCGATCGCTGCCGGCGTTAACCATCTCCATTGTGCCGGCCTGGTTCATCGCGACCTAAAACCCGGCAACGTCTTTGATGACATGGGCGTCGTCAAAGTCGGCGATTATGGATTGAGTAAATTCATTTCGGCATCGCATCGCGGCGGGCACACAGAAAGTGTCGGCACGTTTCATTACATGGCACCGGAGATCGGTCGCGGTCAGTATGGTCGCGAGATCGATATCTACGCACTGGGCATCGTGTTGTACGAAATGCTGACCGGGCAGGTTCCCTTTGATGGCGAGAGTTGTCACGAGATCATCGTCAAACACTTGACCGCTCAGCCCGATCTGAGCGGTATCGCCGAACCTTATCGCAGCGTGATCCACCGCTCGTTACAAAAAGATCCGCAGCAACGTCCCGCGACAATCGCCGAGATGCTCGCCCCGCTGGGTTTGGCTGAGCCAACGGCAAGTCCCATCGCCAGTGCACGTTATCAAAACGGACATGAACAAGACCAGCGAGTCGCCGATCAACGGGCGGCTCCCGTGCTGGCAACCGCCATCGGTGGTCCGCGACTGACACAACCGGTTGCTCGATTTGATGCCGACACGGCACCCAACGGCATCGATCCAAACAACCATTCAGCGAATCATTCATCGCCCGACGGCACCATTGTGATCGGGCCGCCAAAATCTGACGAACCCCTGGCCCGCGCTGTACGCGAAAGTGCCAACGATCTGAAGAACTGGTGGGCGACGCTGGATCGATCGCCGGGAGCCAAGACGTTTATGTTGATCGTGGCGGGACTCGCGCTATTGATCAACACACATTGGTTGTTGCCCGTCCTGTCATTGGTCGGAATCGTTTACGTGCCCTACTACATCGTTCGGCACATGGTTTTGCACGTCAACCAACAGCCCACGTACGCCCAAGCACAACGCATTGCGACCGCGTCCGGAATTCCGCCAGCCAAACCGGTCACGAAAACGCAATGGCGCAGCCAGATGCGTCATCAACTGCAAGCCAAACACGGTATCCATCGCGTCGCCGAATTGAGCACGTCTTGGATTGCGGCCACCTTGACCGTTTTGGCGCTGACGATTGTCGCCGGCGTGATCGGTTTGCGCAGCGGGGATGTCACTTCCTTTGCCATCGCGCCGTTTGGCTGGATGGCCATGGTCGTTTTGCTCAGTTCGCTGACGATCTTGGCGATGGGAAAATTGTGGGAGCCGGATGAGGGCGAGGCATTGCCCAGACGGTTGGTCATGGCTGGCATTGGTGCCGGCGTCGGCGTCGCCGCGTTCATGATCAGCGAATTTCTGATGTTGCCAGATAGCCAGGGACTTGCACGCGATGTCAACGCAAGTGGCTTGCCACAGGCACTGTATCAAGTCGACGGAACTCCGCGTGCATCAGCGATGATGGCGCACTTTGCACTTTTGTTTGCGGCCGTACGTTGGTGGAAACCTGTCGATCCGCTGCGACGCACGCGGCTGAGCTTGTGGAGTGTGTCGGTCACGGTGGGCGCCGCCTGGGCCATCCACCAGATCCTGCCGATCGCGCAACCCTATGGAA
>JABDKS010000064.1 GCA_013002105.1 Pirellulaceae bacterium
TGGCACTCAAGGTCAATACCTGGTTCCAGCACTGGGCCTCAGGTTCGGGAAATGACTCGTAATGAATCGGCCCTCCGAGCCTACTGTTACTGCAAGCAGGGCGGATATCGCGCGACAAAATCAGAAACGGTGAGTACAGCACGACCCAAAAAGACCCTTCAAGCCCTGGGCCAGGACCTGTCCTGGCAAAGTCACACCAGGACGGGTCCTGGCCTACAATCCATCCAAGATACGCCAATATCGCCGCTCACAGCACCGTAGGCCAGCATCTTCCCCGCATGCGCAAGCGACGCGATGACGGGGCACGATCTTGCTAATGCGATGGTTTTTTCTTCAGGTCTTCTTGTGCCTGTTGCAGAAACTTCATCGCATCAATCGGCGTCATCGCATTGACGTCCAGTTGCTGTAATTGTTCCAGCAACGGGTGGTCCACGTAACCGAAGAGTGTCAGCTGATAGTTCCCGGCGGACTGCTGTTGAGGTGCAGTAACGGTCGGGCGATCGAATGCGTCGCGATGATCGGCTTCCAATTGCGAGAGAACATCTTTGGCTCGCTCGTTAACGGAGGTCGGAATCCCGGCCAATCGTGCGACGTGAATTCCGTAGCTCTTGTCAGCACCACCGGCGACGATTCGATGTAAAAAAACGACTTCTTCGTTCCATTCTTTGACTGCGACGTTCATGTTGGCGACGCGCGGCAGCGATTCTTCGAGCTGAGTCAGTTCGTGGTAGTGCGTCGCAAACAATGTGCGACAACCGATCTGTTCGTGCAGATGTTCCGTGATTGCCCAGGCCAGCGAAAGCCCGTCGTAAGTGCTGGTGCCTCTACCGATCTCGTCCAAGATCACGAGGCTACGTGACGTGGCAGTGTTTAGAATCCTGGCGGTTTCGACCATTTCGACCATGAACGTACTTTGCCCACGGCTCAATTCGTCGCTGGCGCCAACACGTGCAAAAATCCGATCAGCAATTCCGATGGTGGCGGCGGTCGCGGGGACGAACGAACCCGACTGCGCGAGGATGGTGATCAACGCGATTTGACGGATGTAAGTACTCTTGCCAGCCATGTTCGGCCCGGTAATCAGGTGGATCATTCCGCACTCGGGCGACTGGACGCAATCGTTGGGTACGAATTCCCCCTGTGGCATGGTGACGTCCAAAACGGGGTGCCGGCCTTCGTCGATTCGCAGTACCGAATCGTCGGTCAGTTCGGGTCGGACCCAACTGCGTGTCGAGGCGAGTTCCGCCAATGCGCTTAAGACATCCAATTCGGCTGTCGCTACAGCGACTTCCTGCAACGTCGATAACTGCCGATGGGTTTGAGCACGGAGGTCTTGAAAAATCAATTGTTCACGGGACGACGCCTTGTCGTCGGCGGCCAAAACCTTTTCTTCGTACTCTTTTAATTCGGGAGTGATGTAGCGTTCGCAATTTTTGAGCGTTTGTTTTCGAATGAAAAAGTCGGGGACCTTGTCCTTCTGGGCATTGGTGACTTCCAGATAGTAGCCGAAAACTTTGTTGTATCCGACCTTGAGATTCTGTATGCCGGTTTCGTCCATTTGATTTTGTTGGTACGCCGCAATCCATTCTTTGCCGCCACGGGCAAGATCGCGGAGAGTATCGAGTTCACTGTCGAAACCGGGGCGAATGAAGTTACCGTCTCCCGCCGAAAGTGGGCATTCGTCAGCGAGTGCCGATTCCAGTTGTGATCGTAATTGCGGGCATAGATGCAAATGGGCTTCGATAGATCCCAATCGTTCGGATTTTCGATCTGTTAAACGAGCTTTCAGTTGTGGCAAACTCGCTAACGTTGTGGCGACTTGTTGCAGATCACGTGGGCCGGTGCGGCCGGTGGCGATGCGAGCCAACAATCGACTGAGATCAAAGGTTTGCTTGAGCGATTGACGGACACCTCCGCGCAATGTCGCATCGTTGACCATTTCGGAGACACTATCCAGTCGTGCCTCGATCGCACTCGGCTGAATCAACGGCGCCGCGATCCAATCCGACAGCATCCGCGATCCCATCGGGGTGCAGGTGTGATCGATGACGTCCAGCAAGGAGCCTTCGCGAGATGCGGTCCGTAGCGTACGAGTGATTTCCAGGCTACGACGTGTGGAGGCGTCGATTTGCAGAACAGGCGTTTTTTGATGAGCAGAAATTGATCGAAGGTGATCCAGCCCTCCACGCTGGGTTTCTTGCAAATAGGTCAATACAGCGCCGGCGGCACGAACGGCTGGTCCATCGTCATCGGTAAAACCAAAGCCTTCCAGGTTGTGCACCGAAAACTGTTTGCACAACGCATCTCGTGCGGCGTCTTCGGCGAATGACCAGGCGGGGCGTGATGTCCAAGACCAAGGCGCGGTCGTGTCAGGACTGAAACGTGCATCGTCCTCGCGATACAACACTTCTGCCGGACCGATTCGTGCCAGTTCATCTTCGATACGAGATCGCGTGAACGTTCCGGCTTCGAACCGTCCGCTGGACAATTCCGCCCACGCGATTCCGACCATCGGTTCGCGACCTTCTTTCTCGGCCTTCTTGTCGTGCAGCAGATAAACGGCTGCCAAGAAGTTGGCTTCGCGCGGATCCAGTAAACCATCATCGGTCAGCGTACCTGCGCTGACGACGCGAGTGATCTCCCGTTTGACCAGGCCCTTTGCCTGCTTGGGGTCTTCGACCTGTTCGCACACCGCGGCGCGGTAACCGGCTTGGATCAGTTTGTGCAGGTACGAATCAAGTTGATGGTGGGGAAACCCAGCCATGGCTGTGGGATTTTCACTGTCCTTGTCACGACTGGTGAGTGTCAGGCCAAGTATTTTGGAGGCGACTTTGGCGTCCTCCAAAAACAGTTCATAGAAATCGCCCATGCGAAAGAACAGCAGTGCGTCTCCGCACGCTGCTTTCGCCTCATGGTATTGCCGCATCATAGGTGTCATGACGGAAATGTTACCGGCAAGACGCCTTGAGGGACAGTCGCAGCGAACAGGCTTTTCGGCGGTCCGAGCTGGAGATGTGCAAAGGTAACGTTTGGGCAGAGTTTTTCGGCTCGTCAGCCGATGGATAGTCCCGCAATTGCGCACCGCATCGGATCGACGCGAGAAAACTTACATCTGCGAGTACGGTTTGGGCGACAAAACGTACTTGTCGATTTTACTGACCGTACCACGGTATTTTTCGACCTTCTTGAGGACTTGCCAATCTGGGTGGGCTCGAAACGCGTCCCAAGCTTTACCGTGAGCTTCTTCGTTGGGGTACACCGTCAGGTAGGTCAGGTTTGGCGTTTGCGGGCCAAGAATACACTGGCCAATAAAGATGGGTTGAATTCCGCAGTCAAGAAAGATCGGGACTTCGCCGTTGTTGAACATATCGACCTTTAGATTGCCCGCGCGTTCGGTCGCGCTTTCGTACAGTCGCAGTTCGTACACGCGGTCATCGTTTGTCAGCGTTCCATCGGGAACCTTCACTTTGGGCCAGCAGTCCATAGCCACAAGCAACTCACTATGAATGCGTTGGTACGGCGCATTGGAAGCGTCGTGACTGAAGTAGTCTTTCGCGGCTTCTTGATACTGGTTGTCTGAATCGAGCTTGTTTTGGATCGCAGCGATTTGATCGAGCGACCGATATGGAATGACGACGACAATTCGAGCACTGCCCGATTCGTCGTTGGGCGAATTGGCGAAGACTCCGATGGGCCCGATGCCTTGTCGTTCGAGTGCAGGTAGCAGGGCTTGGGATAGATATTGATCCAGTACTTCCTGATTACCTTTTTCGCCTAAAACGTAGCTGCGGACTTCGTAAAACTGCTGATTGTCATCATCGGCGCGCGAAAAGTTCGCGTGCATGCACAGAAACGTGGTGATGCCAAGCATGTACTTAAGAAGGGTTTTCATCAGTGCCTCGGGAGGAAATACGGCGGCATCGCAAGCCTTGGCTCGCGAAAATGGTCTGGTGTGGTCAGTTCTGCCCGCCGACATCATAATCTCGGACCAAGCAACGGGGCCATCAGTGGCATGCCCATTGCGAGATAGTTCTAAGAAACAAAAACCAATTCAAACGCAGCATCCACCACGCCGGACCTGAACGATGATTGAAATTGCCGAATCCCTGCTGTCAACGACCCAACAGATTCCAGCCGCCTTTGCGTTTTTGGCCGAAGCGGTGGTGGGGGCCGAAGAGGGCACGAAGGTCGCCGGTCCGAGCAACGAAGCGTTCTTTTCGATCGGCGGATTATTCACACTCGGGATGTTGATCCTGCTGCAGCTGGTGTTGGGTTTCGACAACCTGCTTTACATTTCGATCGAGAGTAAACGTGTGGCACCCGAAAGCCAGTCGCTCGTTCGTAAATTAGGCATTGGATTGGCGATTGTTTTCCGGATTGTGTTGTTGCTGGTCATCGTCAAGGTGGTCGATTTATTGCAAGACTCCTTCTTGGATATCGACAGCAGTTTTATCGCGGCGCACATCTCTGGGCACAGCTTGATCGTGCTCGGGGGCGGTGCCTTCATTCTTTGGACCGCACTGAAAGAAATCTACCACCTGTTGGCGATCCACGAAATCGATCACGAGGGAGAAGGCGGCAAGAAGAGTTCGGTGGGCAAAGCGGTCACGCTGATCGTGATCATGAACCTGGTGTTTTCGTTTGATTCGATCTTGAGTGCGATGGCGCTGACTAAAAATTTTTGGATCATGGCCACCGCGATTGTCATCAGTGGAGCGGCGATGATCTGGTTAGCCGATCATGTGGCCGAGTTTTTGAAGAAGAACCGGATGTACGAAGTACTTGGATTGTTCGTGCTGTTTATCGTGGGTGTGATGTTGGTCAGCGAAGGAGGTCATTTGGCAGATCTGCAATTGTTCGGTCATCATGTCACGCCGATGGCGAAGAGCACGTTTTATTTTGTGCTCGCCGTGTTGTTGGTCGTCGATGTCGTGCAGGCGAGGTACCAGAAGAAACTATTGGCGCAGGCAGCGAGGAAGCGAGAAATCGCGATGGAAGCCTGAGTCTTGGAGCGATTGGTACTTCGTAGAGTTAAGAACCTTGAAGCCCACGTTCGACATTGGCGGAGTCTGCCGCGTCGAAACATGCCTGAAGAAAAGCTGGCAGACGTTTTGGATGCGGTCGCGTCGTTTCAGCTTTACGCCGCGAGGTCGTTACGAGAAATCGTCGTCCAAAAGCGATTCTAGCGACGCGTCGACGCCATCGGCGTAAGCTTGTGACTCGGCGTCGGATGACGATTCGATTGGCTGATCGTCCGTAGAGTCTTTGTTTACGTAACCGCTCTGGCTGGGCAGGTCAGTCTTTTGCGAACCGGGTTCCACCGTTTGGTCCGACGAGTAAGTGTCGTCGTCATCGGTCCGCGCATCGTTCTCCAGCGAGCCAATCGAGTCGCTCGATGCAGGCGTGTCATCGACCGATGTTCCTTCGGAATCGGTTGCCGGTTCAATCAATTCGCCGTTCGCATCTTCTTGACCGACCGTACCATTGGCAATTTGTTGCTGACGATTGAGTTCGTTGAGAATCAGCAGAATGTCCAGTGGTGTGATATCGCCGTCGCCGTTGACGTCATAGCTGAACGTCGGTGGCACATTGGCAACGGGACCCACGCCGTGCAGGTTCAGGTAATTGATGACCAACAACGCATCCAAAGGACTGATGTCATCGGACCCATTAACGTCAAAGGGGAGTGCGTCGTTGTGATAGGGAGTTGGGTTTTCCAAAACCAGCACCACAAACGTAGCCGCGATGGGTGCGAAAACACCACTAGAGTCTTGGACATCGATCGTCAGTTCGATCTCGTCCTGTTCGGCGCGTTCCACCCAACGGCTGTCGGTCAGCTTTAACACCGAATCGACGATCTCGAACCGCGAGTCATCCACGGTTGCGGTATACCCGCTGCCCATCACGAATCCGTCGACCAAGATATTTCCAACGACATCGCCCGGTGCCAATTCGATAACCGATTCGTCGGACAACGCGATCTCACTCGCTTGCTCGGGAACGTCCGTGACGGTGATTTCGATTGCTTGCGTGAACGACGGTCCTCCGCCGGTATTCTCGGTCGCGGTGACGTTCACCGTCACGCTAGCGGCAGCTTCGAAGTTCAGTGATTGGCCATCAGCGAGTGCGAGTCGGTGCCCGTCGAGGACGACGAAGCGATTGTCGTCGACGGTTAAAGTATGTTCCTGATCATGGTCTTCGTCCCACACCGTTAGGGTGGCAAAAACTGCGCCCGGATCATTCTCGGCCACTTCGGCCTCGTGCGGCGTGATGTCAAATATCGGGTCATTGGCATCCAGGACGGTCAACGTCGCATGGACGACTTCCATGTTGAAATCGGAATCGGTAACGGTCAGGCTGATTTCGACGAACGGTTCGACTTCAAAATTCAGATCGCCGACTTCGCCGATGAAGATCAATTGGTCGTCCTGGACCTGGAAGCGGGGATCGTTGACTTCGATGACGTGTTCGTCGCCGACGTCGGGATCGACAATGGCAATGGGACCAAGGATCGCGCCGGGGCCCACGTTTTCGGCGATCTCGTCGACTTCCAAAATCACTTGCGGCGGGTCGCTGACTGGAATTACATCGATCGGTAGAGCGAATGGATCCGATGCACTGCGGCCATCGTGCAAAACGACGTGCAGATTATCGACGCCATTAAAATTGGCATGGGGTTGGTAGGTGATCGTTCCGTCAACGGCCACGATTGCAGAACCATTCTGTGGCGAAGTTAACAGCAGTGGGAGAATCTGATCGCCTTCGGTGTCCGTTGCACCTCGCAGGGCGCCCGGTGGTGGTGCAACCAATGACACGTCTTCGTCAGTCGTGAACGTCGGAATGCTGTCGTAACTTGCCTCGGCGTTTTCACCGTTCAACGTCACACCGAATTGGACGGGGGCGGGATCATTTCCGTCGGCGATCGTGACGACATGGGCCGCCGGTGTGGAAAGCGAAACCTTCGAGATCCCTTTGTCACCGAGCAACACGACGGCGGCGGGATCGGATTGCAAATCGAGCGCCGACACGTTTCCGACAGCCGAAAGGTCAACGTCCAATCCGGCCACCATCTGACCGTCTTGCAGGTTAAACAATTGCAAGGTTGGTTCGGTCGGTGACATCGTCACGAGAATGTCGCGTTGACCATCCAAGCTGACCGGGCCGCTGACTGCCGGCAACGCCTGCAGCGGCGCAAAGTCAGCGTTCACATCGTGAATGGTGACGCCGCCATCGCTTGTTCGCAAAACCAACAATCCCGATGCATCATCAAACGCGAGCATTTCAGTCGTGTTGGCAGCATCCACTGGAATGTAGGTGATCCAAGATCCGGTCGGGTTGCTCCAAAGGGAAAGCTGCAATCCGTCCGGTCCAGCCCAGCCAATGACGGATCGACTGCCCGATGGCGAGGTCAGAACTTGTGTGTCCGCGGGAACGGAAATTCCAAGATTGCTAACAAGAATGCCAGCGTCGGCGTCAGATGCATCGATCGCGCGAAGCTCAGCAAAGTCGGCAGCCTGATCGATTGCCAAGCCATGCCCTTGCGAGTCGACCGCTATTTCTGCCCAAGCGATGCTCTGTGCATTACCTGATAAGTCAAATACCACGCTGCTGGAGTCGATGGGGTCGACCAACCACGCCGTGTTGCCTTGTCCGTCGTCGCCAATCACCAATACATGACCGCTGGGAAGCGACTGCATTTGCGAAACGGTTTGCGCAACCGTGATGCTTTGGTTTGTACCGTCGGAAAGATCTCCCGTCAGGACACCACCATCGACCAGGACAGTGACCTCGGTTCCAGCCGCGGAGAATTCAATGGGCTCGAGCAACTCGATCGACTTGCCCGCTGGCGTCGCGTCGACCGGCGAGACCTGCGTTTGGGTGACCGACCCGTTGTACAACCGGATGTGGTGATCACCATCACCGAGGCCCGAGAATTTGAACGAACCGTCTTCGCCACTGAGCGCGACGGATTCGCCGGTATCCAAGATGCCATTTTCGTTGACATCGAGGAACAGAAGCCGCTCGGCAAGAGATTCCTCTCCGGCGTCCTGGCGGAACGACGAATTGATGTCCTCGAATACCGCACCGGTGACGGCGGCAAGCACGCGACGATTGGTTAACCGCTCGACCAGCAAACGCCGTCGTAACTTGACTCTCTTGTTGGGTTGACGCCCATTTCGATGACTTCTACGAAATTCCATCAACTTGTTAGTCTCGGTCGATCTCGAAAGGGGGCAGAAATTCCGCGCAAAATGCGGCGCAGCTACAGGTTGAACGCGGATTAGATCGTTGGTGAACCCAAAAGTTCCCCAAACTTAGGGGAATTAACGCGTTGGGAGCGGGTCCGGGCAAAAACCTGGGGGGCGAGAATTCTGGCCGTTCATGGCGGGCATTCGCTTTTTTGACCCCACGTCAAATTCTTAACGTCTATCATACGCATGGAGCCGTAATTCATGCGAAAAAATCAACTTTTCTGACCGGGATTTCACGCTCTGGGAGACGGATTCTCGCGGTTTTTCTCGGATATCACGTTTCCAATCTTATTTTGTCGTTTTTGACCCCTCACAGGACCCTCCGCATGTCGACCTCAGTGCACGGAAAAACGGTTGCCAATATTCAACCCCGCAGCGTCGTTGGGGTGTCGGAAATCGCTCGCCGAATCACTCTTTGTCTTCTTCTGGGCATGGCGTGGTGTACTAGCGGTTCCGAGGTAAACGCCCAGCCGCCAGGCCAAGGCGGCACCGATGAATACGGCAGTAGTCAGGACGATTATGGGGGTGCCGATATGGAGATGGAAATGGAGATGGAAATGGAGATGGACTCCGGTGACGAGTATGGGTCTTCGTACGGCGGTCCGAGTTCACGATCGACTTCTCCATCTGGCCGTGCCGGTGGATCGGGCGACACTTCCAACGCGATGATGCAGAGCTACCAAACTTCATTGACCTCGCTGCTGGGGTCCCTGGATCTCGGGCCGCTGATGGCACCACCGGATCAATTTGGTCCGCCGGTTGACGCCGGCCCGGTCCTCGAAGGCCAGGCAAAGACGGCCTACACGTCTGGCAACTACCCGCTTGCCCTGCAGTTGTACTTTGCTCATCTGGTCACGGAGTTCGACGGAGCCCGCGTGAATTTGCAAGCGGTCAAATACAGCAAGCTCTTGCGACGGCCTGTATGGCAAATTCGTTGGGGCGTTTCCTATACCGTTCGCGGCGATGCAGGGGCGTCGGATCCCAATCCAATCCGTGCCGGCAAGTTGCCTAACATGCGCATGGCCCAACGCGGTGGCGGTGGGCAAGGTGATTTCGGTCAGGGTGATTTCGATCAGGGCGGCTTTGACCAAGGCGGCCAGGACCAAGAAATGGAGATGCAAATGCAAATGGAGATGGAGCAGGAGCAAGAAATGAGTATGGAAATGGAAATGGATATGGGTGGCGGACCCCAGCGTGGCACGGGGAATCGCGGACCAGGTGGATTTGGGGGTGGCAGCGCCGCACCGGCTCCGATTCAACGAACAATGCTCAGTTCGACCGCTAAAGAGGAAATGGACAAATACCTTGGCTTGGTCGCTGAACTGACCGCCGAGGAATTCGGTAGCCGATATCGCCAAGGAGACTTTGGCCCCGCTCTCTGCACCGTTGCAGCGTCAGACCCGGTCGACGACGCGGTTGGCAACGCGCCGCGTGTGGGCGGAAATGCCGCGCCGGCATCCTTTGACTCCGCACGCGGCCCCGTGGACGACCTGCTAGCCGAAAGCCCCGAGACATTACCACTCTGGGCCCCCGGAATCATGTTTCTGGGACAGGGTGAATCAAAATCCATCGTTCAATCGGCAGCACGCGAGGGCATCGATTTGATTTTGCATTTCGATGTCGTGCTCAAATCAAACCGGAACAGCGACGTACAAAATGTCTCCCGATGTCGCTTGCTCCACGTCGGCAGTGGAAAATCGCTGGCCGTATCCAAAGGAATCGATTCATTCGAGTTGGCTCAATTGGCGCGAGCCGGTCGGACGGACGAACGTAGTTACGTCACCGAAAAGCTGAGCGGACTGTTTCTGGTCATCGACCGTCAGGTGAAAACAACCGACATGCCAAAGCTGACCCCTGAAGTTGCCAAGCGACGGGTTGCAACCTTGCTGTCTGCCACCGGTCATCATCGACTTCCTGCATTGGCTGAAGTGAGACTGTACCAAGCGCAAGAATTGTTGCCGCCAGAGGATGTCGAAATGGCGTTCGATATCGTCGGTAGCCAGGACGGCCTGACACTCTTGCACGGAGCCCAAGAGGCGAAGTTGAAAATTGCCCATGAGTGGGCACTGTCTTCACTCCCAAAATCTGGACGCTAGACGACCAGTTTTGGGTCGGATTTTGGCGTGCCCGTTCAAATGTGTGCCCGTTCAGCAGTGTGACCGTTCAATAGTGTGACCCGTCAAATGTGAGACCGTTCAGCAGTGTGACCGGTCAGCAGCATGTCTGTTGAACAGTCTGCTTGTTCTACAGTGTGCTTGGTCAACAGCCTGCCGTCGCGGATTCACGACGCAATGCCGTTGACGCGATCCGCATTAGAACGTCGCACAGGAGGATGGCACGTCTGGCGTGACCGTACCGGCCCGAGTCGTGTTGCCCCTGTAATGGTTGATTGTGTGCCGCGGTCTGCCTCTTTCGCACCTACCGACGCAGAGTGCGTGACCTAGGGACGCAGAGTGCGTGCGGTATGACTTCAGCGTGAGCCTGTCCCGAGCAACTGTGCATCTTGGCGAGCGGTCGCGGTCGAGCCCGGCGGAAAGGTTCTCGGCAAATTGTTGCTGCGATGCGAGCGACACGATTGGGTTGCAGATACAATTGTGTCCAAAACAATGCATCCGCTGAACGGAATTCTCAAACTGCCCGTTCCGCAGTCGCGTTTTTTTCTGATTGAATTGCCACGTCGCTATTCGTCCCACTCTCCAATGAGCTGAACAACATGGGTTTGCTTCGTAGCCGTCGCCGGGAAACGCGACGCAGCGGTGGATATCGTTCGCATTCACGACGCCGTCGTTTTGTATCGTGTTTAGAACAGTTGGAAGCGAGACGGTTGCTGGCCGCCGAAGTCGAGCCGAACGACGATTTGGCAACAGCTACGGCTGTCGCAGCGGGCGATACACTCGAAGGCACGCTCAGCAGCGCAAGCGATGTTGATTACTTTGTCACGACGCTTGCATCGGGTGAACGGTTTATCGTCGATACGTTCAACGTCAATGCGCCGCTGTTTAGTCCGACGTTGCCACCAGCGATCGAAGTCTTTGACGGCATCGGTAACTTGATCGATGTGACGACCGATGGCCGGGACATTGCTTTCGTCGCGCCAAGTGCTGGGAGCTATGCGATCCGGATTGCCGGACAAAACGCGTTTGGGCTGTTTGCGGGCGAATACGCGATGGCGACCACTCAGTCGGCGGCACCCGGTGATGCGGAATCCGAACCGAACAATGACAACGCGACAGCGAATACGGCACCGCTGGGTCGACCGTTTACCGGATCGATCCTGGATAACCGCGACATCGATCGCTTTGAACTCACTGCATCCCGCGGCGATGTGGTGGCGGTCGCATTTGCAGGCCTGCCTAGCTCGGCGCCCTTCGTGCGGCTCGTATCAGCGTCGGGGCAAGTGATCGCGACCGACACAAGTGGCTTGGGACTTGTCGCCGATGTGACGTCCGGCGAAACGTTGTATGTCGAAATCGCATCCAACGGAGCGACCGACGTCCTTCAGTATGTAGCCGTCATCAACAGGTTCTCCGATTCAACGGTGGTGGCTGAATCTGGCAGCGGGTTCGACGGTGCCGCCGAATTTGCGTCTGTCGAACGCAATGAAACGCTTGTTGGCGTGCTGGAAGACCTCAACGATGTTGATTTGTTTCGGTTCGAAGTCGATGACATCGAATTTTTGAATTTCGATTTGCAGCTTGCTGGTGGCGAACGAATCGTAGATTCGGGAAAAGAATTGCGTTTGTACAACGCATTGGGGCAGTTGTTGGAGCGGTCGTCCAGCGGATCACTTAGTACCAATCGCACCGACGCACTGACACCCGGCACGCATTACATCGAAGTGTTGGCGACCTCGCCGGTGGGGGCCGGTGCCTACGCATTGTCCTATTCGACGCGCAACGATTATTCACTCCAGCGTGACAATGCGCTGCACTATACAGATTTTGACAGTACCGACCCGTACCTGGGATTTGATCGCGTCGCAGCCTATGCGGACGCCGCGGGTATTCCGTTTTTTCACGCGATGCTGGATGCAAAGTACAAGCCATTCGAAGTCGAACTGACCCGTAACAAGCCAGTCGATGGCCAGGAACGCGTTGCGTCGGGCATCGGTGACTTCGGCGATATTGGGGCCGGTGGATTTGGTGGTGGTGGGCGGGGCATTCGGTCTAGCCAGGGCAACACCGTCAACAACGCACGTGAAATCAGCGTTTCCAATTTTCAATATTACGGAACAACGCTGGTCAGTCACGAATTTGGGCACGCGACCGGACTGCCGCACGCGCGCGACCCGCAAGCATTTATGTCGTACGTCGGCACGACGGAGTTGCTGCCAGTCGGTGACGCCTATGCGTTCGTGGGGACAGATTCACGCCGCCCGCAGAACAGCGTTTATGACGTTCGAAACTATCTCGACTGGGCGATGCAGCCGGGAGCCCAAGTTTACGCACCGCCGATTGACACAGCCACCGCTTTGGCGGGCGTGCCGATCATGGACTTGATGCCGTATCTGCAAGAGATGACCGTGGATCACAAACCGGTTGAGTCACTGGCAACATCCGCGCGACCGTTTGACAGTGGGACAGGTGATTTCAACAACGATGGTCGCGCGGACGTCGTCGTTGCCTCGGAGATCGACAATCGGATTGAGATCTACATGGCGGTCGCTGGCGGAGGTTTCGCTGCTCCGGTTGTGATTAATGCATCGGGAAATTTGGGTTGGTGGACTGACGCTATCGAGATCGGTGACCTTGATAACGATGGCGACGATGACTTGGTCGTCGCTAGCTATTTTGCAAGTCGAATGACGGTTTATCGCAGTAATGGTGATGGCACCTTTGCTGCTGGAGTTGACTTGGCACTGCCGCGTGCACCGCAAACGCTGGAGTCGGCCGACATTGATGCCGATGGTGATCTGGATTTGATCGCTGCCGGTGTGGGGTCCGATGCGTATCTGTTTACAAATGCTGGTGACGCCACGTTTACGAGCTCCGGATCGTTTGTCTCGGGTCCCAACACGTACTCGATCGCTAGCGGTGATTTTAATGGCGACACGTTTACCGATTTTGCCGCGGCCAACGCGTCGTCGCAGGGCGTCAGTGTGGTGCTTGGAACGGCGGCGGGCGGATTCATTGCCCAGAGCGTCAACGCCACGTCTGAATCCCGCCCAGAAAGTCTTGTCGTTGCTGATTTTGATAACGATGGCGTGGACGACTTTGCGGTCGCGAATCGCGATGGACAGAATGTCGATCTCTTCCTGAGTGTTGGAAATGGCACGTTCACTTTGGCCGAATCGTTTCCTCTTGGGATTGCGCCGCGCAAGATGGAGGCAGCAGATATTGACGGCGATGGAAATGTCGACCTGATGTTGTCAGGTCGGCAGTTCGCAGCGCAGGTTTTGCTTGGTCAAGCTGGCGGTAGTTTCAGTCGGCCGATCAGTCTTGAATCGGGCCGCAACGAATCATCCGTCAGCGCCGGCGATTTTGACAATGATGGTCAGTTGGAACTTGCGATCACATCGGTATTCTCTGACCACGTTTCTATTTTGGATCAGGGGAGCGGTGACCTGCGAAATGATCGCGTCACGGTGTACGGATCGATTGCCGGGTCGGTCGACTTGGCTGGCGAAGTGGATCGTTTCAGCGTCGATGTGCAGGCAGGAGAACGTTATACGTTTGATATCGATGCGGCAGAGTTTCAGTATCCACTTGACGCGATCTTGTCCGTCTATGACGGGGCCGGTTCACTGATCGCGAGCAACGATGATGCGAGAGATTTGAACTCCGGAATTCGTTCGGTCGACCCGTTCCTTGATTTGACATTTGCAAGTGCGCAAACGATCACGATCGAAGTGCGTGGTAAGCTTGCATCATCAGGGGACTATCGGCTGAAGGTGACGCCGGAGCGAGCCTTGGAGACGATTGCGCCGCGCGTGATCGCATCGGTTCCTGCCAACGGCGCAGCGATCAATGGAACGACTCAATTGGTGTTCTACTTTGATGGTTTGCTTGATCCCGACTCGTTGAGTGGTCAGTCGGTGATCGTCACTGGTGCCACCAGCGGCGTGGTCAATGGAACAGCCACCTTCAATCCATTCGAAGCATCGATGGTTTGGACGGCATCCAATCAGCTTGCTCCGGATGATTACACGGTTGAAATCATTGGTGATGTCGGTGGTGTCACCGATTTGCTTGGGAATCGCTTGGATGGGGAGATCGCTGCTGGTCATACTTTTCCGGATCTCAGCGGTGACGGTGTTCCAGGTGGCAATTACATGACGTCGTTCACTGTCACGACCGCTGATACGTCAGCGGCCGTCGTGTCGAGTGCCGTGTATCGGCGAGACCCCTACAACCGTGGGCAATTCCTTGTGCGACTCAATGACACTTTGTCCCACGTGGATGTCCATGCGACCACGTTCACGTTACGCGGTGCGGGGACGGACCAGGTATTCGGCAGCGCGGACGATACATTGCAGGAGCTCGATCCTGTGTACGACAGCGTTCGCAACACCGGATCATCGCGACTTTATCTGTACAGTCGCGGGATACCCGATTCAGATGCTTACCGAATCGACGCACAGGTGATCGATGGCGCCGGTAACCTGGTGACGCTTTCCGAGGAGGTTGCGGTGGGGCAGGTTGTGCCCGCCGGTTCGCTTTACGTTGATCAATCGTTGTCGACATCTGGTTTAACCGGGAGCTACGTCAACCAGAGCCTACGAGGTTATGCCGCGCAGGACGATTGGCGGCAAAGCCAGACGATTTCGGGGACACGTGTCGATCCGTTGATTCATTTTCGCACCGGTGATTTTGGCATTCGCTCGGATGTTGGCGTGACCGGCGGAGTCGACGATACGAACTGGGATGATTTTTCGGTGCAATGGGATGGCTGGATCGACGTACCGGTCGACGGAGCGAGATTGCAAACAATCAGTGACGACGGCAGTCGGTTTTGGATCGACGTCAATCAAGATGGAACCTTCGATTCTGGTCCTGGAGAGTTCGTAAATAATGGATGGGGCAATGGACAAGGATTCGAACCGAGTGGCTTGTCCGCATCGCTGCCTGCGGGCGTGTATCAGATCCGTGTTCAGTTCGAGGAAGGAACCGGTGGCTTGGGGATGGATCTTCAGTGGGTCATCCCTGGGCAACCGCTAGCGACTGATGGTTTTATACACGGGCCATCGGTTACCGATGTGTCGATTCGCTCAGGTCAGCAAATCGACTCCAACTCACCCAACTTTGTCAGCGTCACTTTCAGTTCATCGATTGATCCAGCGACATTGACGCCAGATACGATCAGTCTGCGACGTAGTGATACGTCGACATTCTTTGATGGTGACGACCAGATCATGATGGATACCGACGGGGTCATCGGTTGGGATGCATCGAACCAGCAGGCGACGATCGCATTCAATCAGCCATTAAAAAACGGGTTTTATTTGCTGGAATTGGATGGCGATATTGGCGGGATCGCCAATCGCGCCGGGCACCTGTTGGACGGTGAGTTTTTGTCGAGCGTCGTGATCGGCAATGACGATCCATTCATTTGGGAAAACACGCCTTCGGGCAACGGTGTCCAAGGCGGCGATTACCGAACTACGTTTGTGGTTTCTCAGCCACAGTTGTCTGTCAAGATCGCTGATGCCTCGATCAGTGAACTCGATGGTCGGACCAACGCCGTGATCACGCGTAACTTTGCCGACCTGTCGAATCCACTGACGGTGACGATTGACATTTCGGATTTGACCGAACTCAACGCCGTCCGAACCGTTACCATTCCCGCCGGGCAAGCTTCGGTTCCGATCGTACTGATGGCTGTCGATGATTCGTTGCTTGACGGAGATCAAAGCGTCACTGTGTCTGCGACAGCCGCGGGGATCACCGGCGGCGACGCGTCCGTGATTGTCACCGACTACGAGACATTGAACATCGATGTCGTGCTCCCTGAGATCAGCGAGAAAGGAGGTGTGACCGAATTGATTATTTCTCGCTTGGACACGCGGGGCGGATTGACCGTCAATATTCTCAATGACCGCACCGACAAGGCAGCCATTGTCAGCGAGGTGTTCTTAGCCAATGGCCAATCGTCAATCACCGTTCCCATCACGGGCGTGGACAATTCCTTGCTCGATGGCACTCAGACAGTGACACTCACGACTGTCAGCGTTGGAATGGTGGACGCATCGACGACGTTTTCGGTGACGGATTTTGAAGAGTTAGTGCTGGAGATCGTCCAGGATTCGATCAGCGAGAACGGCGGTGTCGCGAATGCGACGCTGACGCGGACTGACCCGAACGGGCAAGCTTTCGCAAGTCTTTCAGTCGATCTACCCGGTCAAGTTTCGTTTCCGCAGAATGTTCAGTTTCAAAACGGTCAGTTGCGATCGAATCCCTTCCAGATTTCGGCCCTGGACAATGATCTTGTCGATCTGACGCGGTCGGTCACTTTCACTGCGACAGCAATTGGTTACCAAGATGCGACCGATACGCTCGAAATTACCGATCACGAACAGTTGGAGATCCAGATCAACGAGTCGACGTTGTCTGAGTTTGGTGGTTCAACGACTGCCCGAGTGATACGCACGGATGCATCGAATGACTTAACGGTTCAAATCGTGACCGATTCGAGTCAACTAACAATGCTCGACACTTTGGTGATTCCCGCGGGATCTTTCCTTTCGGACTTTTTCACCGTGACGACCGTCGATAACGACGATTTGGATGGCAGTCGCAATGTGTCAGTGCAGGCCTCGGCCGTGGATCATGTGTCAGCGTCCGAGACAATCCTGATCACGGATCACGAAGAGTTGCAACTGACGGTTGCTGGTGCGCCGTTTCAAGAGAACGGAGGTACGGCGACGTTCACACTCCGTAGGCCAACGCCGGGCCCCGCGGTCGACATCAGTCTGTCCGGTGGTAACCGCCGCGTGATCGAGATTCCTGATCAAGTGACCATTCCATTCGGACTGGACTCAGTGACGTTCACCGGCACACTGGTGGACGACAGCGTTGTCAATGCGAATGACAACGTCACGATCGTTGCCCAGTCAGACGTTTACCAGTCTGCCTCCACATCCTTTGTGATCGAAGAAGACGATCGGCCTGCGTTGGAGTTAACGTTTGTTCAAAACGAGCTCAGCGAAAATGGTGGTTCTGTAACGGGCCGTATTAGTCGAAATACACGCAGCGCCCTGACGGTGCAGTTGGTCGCGTTGGAGTTGGGCCGCGTCGAGTTGCCAGCAGCTGTGAGTTTTTCGGCCGGCACCCGTTTCGTCGACTTTCAAGTCACGGGATTGGACAACGTAAAGGTGGATGGGGACGCCGTGATCCCGATTCAGGCATCCGCGGCGGGCCACCCTGCCGTGATCGCCGATGTCAAAGTTTGGGATAATGACCTGGCTGGGTTTTCTTTCGTCAGCGACGTCGGATTAACGACCGTCAGCGAGTCGGGCGGCGGTGCGAATGTGGGCGTTGTTTTGAACGCCGCGCCCTTGTCGAACGTTGACATTTCGCTGGCACCGTCGCATTCGCAGCAGATTTTTGTGACGCCGGCACGGTTGACGTTCACGCCGGCAAACTGGAATCAGCCACAATCGGTTTTGGTAAGTGCCATTGATGATCTTACGGTAGAACCAACCGAAACCTATCAAGTCAATGCTGCGGTCGTTGGGACTGGATCGGATGCTGCTTTTCTGCAGATTGGTATCCAATCGTTGGATGTGCGGGTCCAGGACAACGATGTCGCCGGTATTTATATGGAGCAGACCAATGGATCGACCATCGTTTCGGAATTGGGCTTGAAGGATGAATTTTTCTTGCGTCTGGAATCCCAGCCGATTTCCCCTGTGACCCTGCTAATTGACAACACATCCTTGCCACAAGTTGACTTCACGCCACAAAGTGTCACGTTCACACCACAGAACTGGGATCAAGTGCGCGAGATTGTTGTCACCACACCATTGGACTTCGATCAGGATCGCAATTCGATCGGCCCGGTTTATGTACGCGTTGACGATTCGACGACTGCACAGGGTTACGCTAATTTGCGAGAGCGAACATTGGTAGCCGTCCACGTCGATTCTGTGTTGAACGATCTGCGTGTTCGACGGATCGATGATTCGCTGGCCTTGGTGGATGAGGTCAGCGGTCAGGTTCTGCAGAGCCAACCGCTTGATTCCGGTGGCGTGCAAATCACCATGGGCCCGCGTTCCGAACGGATTCACATCGAAGCATCAGCCGACTATGACGGCTTGTCGCTTGACACTGCCGGCGGTAACGACCGCATCACGCTGGCTAACTACAACCTGGCTTTGGTTGATGGTGGTGTCGGAGTGGATACGGTGGTACCGATTAGCGCCAACGTATTGTTCGACCTGTCCAGTCTCTCTCAGGTTCAATTACGAAACATCGAACGGATTGATTTAAGTACCATCGGGGCTCATCGTTTGAATCTGTCGTCCGATGCCGTGATCGCATCAACCGATGCGAGTCAACAATTGCACGTGATTGCAACGCCGGAGGATGTCGTTAGCTTTCAAAACGACTGGCAATTGGATCAGCCAACGATGGTCAACGGCGTCGCGACACATCGTTTGTCACGCGACGGAGCATCGGTTTTGTTCAGCAATAGTCGCCAATGGCAAAATCCGTTGATTCCTGAAGACGTGAATCGTGACGGTGGGATTTCTCCGGGAGATATCTTGGCACTGATCAACCGATTGTCGGATCAAAATTCGAATCAGCTACCAAGCAATTATGATTCGGATGCAGACGTTTTTTACTTCGATGTCAATGATGACAAGCAAGCGTCACCGATGGATATACTGCTGGTGATCAATGCCTTGGACGACCTGAATCAAATTGGTCTTCAAGGTGAAGGAATCGGTGGCAGAATTGGCGTGCTGGACGAATCGGATGTCGGCCTGACGGTCAAGGCCGGCCGAGGCATTGCGACCGACGTGGCAGTCAAAAATTTACGATCGACTCCGCCTCTGCAGCAGGCAGATTGGATGGCGAGCGATGTGGATGCTGCACTGAGTAGTTTCTTGGACACATCAGAGGACGACGAAGATCCTGCGGATTTGTTGGCGCGAATCGACGGCGTGACATCGCTGGTTTAGCAGGTCGTTGTCGCCGTCGACTACACGAGACAAGGTTCTGGCGTTTCAACTTGCATCGGCATTGGCATCAGCACGTCGGCTGCTGGAATCAGTCTGAGATTGTGGCATCGGGACAGTTGGAACTGGCGGGGCGCTTCGCGGCACAGGCAAAGACCTAGGAAACGGTAATTGCCGACGAACCGTATGGGGCTCACCACGCGACGGGTACGGACGCCGTTGGCATCGCAATAGTCCATTTCGATGACGTAGTTATCTGAATCTTGCATGGCGCGTCGAAGTAAGCGTTTCATAATCGGGATCTCCGAATCATTTTTTAAGGTATCGAAGCCGGCGTCATGCGAATTGCCTTGCCGCTTCAGTGATACTATTGGTCGCTAGCATGACACGTTCGGTCACGCGTCTGGAAAAAACGCGTCAGACGCGGGAAAAATGGCTGTTGGTCGACTGTGGACGCGCAGATAGCCGGTCCGGTACGTGCCGAAATCCAGCCGGATAGAATTTTATTACTGCAGTCGGCTGACAGTCGAGAATTCAGCTCGGTAGGCTGATTCGTTGCACGCGATGATTGTTGCTGTCCAAGATGTGGACCCGATCAATCGAGTCGATTACGAGGCCCCAGGGCTGGTAGAGTTGCCCGGGTTCAAAGCCGGGCCCGCCCCAGGAGGCGATCCATTTTCCGTTGGGCTCGAATCGTTGGATTCGCTGGTTGCCGTATTCGCAAATCAGTACGGTCGAATCACTCGCGATCGCCAAGTCGTAGGGATAATAAAATTTACCCTGACTCTTTCCCTCGCCACCCCAGACATCTATTAATCGAGGTTTCTCTTCGCTGACATCAAATCTCTGAATGCGATGATTGCATGCGTCGACCACCCACAGGGTATTGCCATCAACGACGAGGCTCTGAGGTCGAACGAATTTGCCCGGCTGATGACCATTGCCACCCCATTGGGTGATGAACTTGCCGTCGGGGGAAAACTTTTGAATCCGATCCGACGCGCCATATTCACCGATGTAAATGCAACCTTCGTCGTCACAAACGGCATCGGTAACGAATGCAAACTCGCCGGGTGAATGACCCGCGACACCACCGATCTGCTCGCTGTTAATCAACTCTCCATTGGGCTTATAGGCCAACATTCGGTAGTAGTGTGTATCCGCGACATAGAGTCTCGATTTACCCTCAACGCCGCCGATTTTTTTCGTCGCCATTCCGGTGGGTCGGCCGTTGGCTGTTTGAGGCGTTTTCCACCAGCGTAGTAACTGTCCGTCCGTGTCAAAAACCTGAATTCGCCCTGTGGTGTCAACGATATACAGATGATCGTTGTGGTCGATGGTGATCGCACGCGGTTTCAAGAATCTACCGTCGCTCATCCCCCGACGTCCCCAAACAAGTTCAGGTTGGTCGATACTGCCGTTGGGGACGCATCCGGTGGTTGCCAGACATGCGGCGCCAACCCCCGTGGCGACCGAGGCAAGAAAATTTCGCCGATTGGTTTGGATCGATCCCGACGAATCTACTTGGGAGAGTCTTATTGGGTTGTGGGCGACTTGTGAATTCAAAACGGTCATTCCTACAATGTAACCACGATTTCCTAGTTGCAACAACGAAATGTTGGTTGCGCACTCGTGCCGAGCCTGTCGTCGCAAACTTCATGTCCAATATTCTAGACTTACAGACGACCGACGATCCACGCGATATCGTCCACCGAACCGTTCAGGCGTTGGTCGAGGGGCAGGTTGTCGGCGTTCCCACAGACACGGTATACGGTCTGGCGGTGCATGCGTTGTGCGAAGACGCGGTCGAAAGGTTGTGTGAACTCAAAGGCCGCAGCAATACCGCCCCGCTGGCTATTTCGGTCCGTAGTCGGGATGCTGCAGGAGACCTTTTCGGAACACTCTGTCCGGTTGCCCGTCGACTGAGCCGCCGATGTTGGCCCGGCCCGCTGACACTGGTTGTCCCATGCAATACTCCCCAAAGTGCCGTTACGCAGCTACCACGTGGTGTGCGCGAGCGGATCACGGGCGAAGGCGAATGTGTTGGATTTCGTGTGGTGGACCATCGTATATTATCGTATATCCACCGATTTTTGGCCGCTCCGTTGGTCCTTACCAGTGCCAATGTTTCGGGAAAACCGGCACCGGCGACCGCCGATGGGGTCGCCGAGCAGTTTGGCGATTCGCTGCCACTGCTGCTAGATGACGGTCCAACCCGTTATGGTGGTGCATCGACAGTCGTCCGCGTTCGCGGCGACGGATGGGAACTACTTCGCGAAGGGGTGATTGAACGAGCCGCCATGAACCAATTTGTAAAACCGGTAATTGCACTCGTCTGTACTGGCAATACCTGTCGAAGTCCCATGGGCGAAACGCTACTTCGAGAACAAGTTCGCACAAAGTTTGGCAATGAGGATGCCATACGCGTCCTGTCAGCCGGTGTGGCCGCGGGGATGGGAAGCGGTGCTAGCCCGCAAGCAGTCGAAGTGATGGGCAAACGCGGCCTCGATTTGACGGGGCATAGCAGCCAACAGTTGGACGACCATTTGATCAATGTCGCTGATTTGGTGCTCACGATGACCCGTGGTCACCGTGATGCGATTTTGGCGGCGTGGCCAAACATGCACCAACGCGTATTCACGCTGCGGCATGATGGGGGCGACATCTCAGATCCGGTCGGAATGTCGGTGGAAGTCTACGAGCAATGTGCAACACAGATTGACGAAGAGTTGGCGAAGTGGCTCGAGAACCTGAGTGACGATTTTCTGCCAAAAGAGATCAAGAGTGGAGAGGATGGTGAGTGATGAGAATTTGCTTGGGAAGCGATCACCGTGGTATCCAAATCAAAGCACGCTTGATCCAGACTCTTAGTAACAACGGTTTTGACGTTCGCGACGAAGGCACAAATTCGGAGGTGCCCGTCGATTACCCCGATTTTGCGCAACGGGTCGCCGAACGAGTCAGCTGCGGAGAGGCGGATCGCGGCATTTTGATTTGTGGAACCGGAATTGGAATGGCGATCGCCGCAAACAAGTTCAAGGGTGTCCGCGCCGCAGCATGTTGTGACGAGGTGATGGTGGAAATGAGTCGCCGCCATAACGATGTCAACGTCTTGTGTTTGCCGGGTGATTTGATTGGGGAACGTCCGATCGATGATCTGATACTGATGTGGTTGCAGACTGATTTTGATGGTGGACGGCATGGAACGCGGATAGAAAAGATCGGTTTGATCGAGCGGCGTGTCTCACAACCCTCTGATCCTCAATGATTCGGGTTGGCCAACGATGACAACCACTTGGTCGGACCTGATCGGTCATCAAAGAGTCTACGATTGGTTTTCTACGGCGATCCGGCGTGGACGTCTGACCGGCAGTTTTCTGCTGGTGGGATCACCGGGAATCGGCAAGCAAACCGTTGCCAACCTATTGGCGCAAACGCTCTTGTGTGAGACTCAAGATCCTGCGGCGATGCAGCCTTGCGGGACCTGCGAAGGTTGTGTTCAGGTGTTGGCGCAGACACATCCAGATGTCATTCGCGTCGAAAAACCGAAAGACAAGTCGGTGATCCCACTTGAATTGTTGATCGGCCCCAAGGATGCCCGAATGCAAGAAGGTTTTTGTCGGGACGTTCGACTAAAACCCATGCGCGGCCGTCGCAAAGTTGCGATGCTGCAAGATGCTGATTTTTTGAACGAAGAAGGTGCCAACTGCTTGCTGAAAACTTTGGAGGAACCACCAGCCGATTCATTGATCTTGTTGATCGGAACGAGCGAGCAAAAACAGTTACCAACGATTCGTTCACGCTGTCAAATCATTCGGTTTGCTCCGTTGAGCGAACAGCACGCGATCGATCTGTTGCGAGGCGTGCATTCGGTCGAGGCGTCCGATGCCGATATCGCGCATGCGGTCGACGTCTCCGGCGGCGACATGCTCGTCGCATTGCGAATGCTCAGCGATGGTGCGAACGAATTTCGTCAAACGCTTGATGCTCAACTTTCTGCTCCTTTACCCGATCCGGTTGCGATCAACCGAATCATTGCATCCCACATTGATCAGGCGGGCAAAGACGCGAGCAAACGTCGCGGTGCCATGCGAGATGTGTTTTCGATGGCGGTGCAGTTTTACCGGAGACAGTTGCGGCACGCCGCGGTCCAGTCGCACGTTCATCCCAAAACATTGGCACGTTTGGATCGGTCGGTCCGGGCCCTCCGCGAAGTCGATCGAAGCGCCAATCAATCGACGCTAATCGAGTGTTTCGCGGCCGATATCGCTGCGGGGATCACGGGTGACCGTGGCGACATTGGATAAGAAAGTAAGACCGAGTTTAGATTCGGGTCGCGACGGAGTTTTGGGTTCGACGACGGCAAAGTGCATTGTCTCATTGAGACCAGGCTACAGCGGGAAGTCCGAGGTTTGGTTGTCATACAGAGGTAGGTATCGATAGTAGACCTCCAGCATCATGGTGCACATCGCGGTTGTGTAAAGCCGGCCACCGACGTCGCCCCATTTGTCCTTGAAGTGCCAGCTGCCCGATTCGTGACCTTGCTGTGATTGAGTGGCGACAAGGTGGTCACGTAAACGATCATTCCATCGGTCCCAGTCACGGTGTCTGGCATGGTGCAGTGCCAATGTCGCGTAGTAGTCGTGATACACGTTCGTCAGTGCAGGCCCACGCTCTGCGATTTGGTCCAACGCCCTATCAAACGGCGTGTAACCTGGGGTTTGACCCAGGTACAAAAGTAATGTCAATGCGATTGCGTTCATCGTCGGTTCGCCGGGCGGGCCTTTGTATCCAAAGCTCCACTCGTCCTCGGATTTGACGCTCATCAAAAACTCCTTGGCACGCGGAAGGGTGTACGAACGTAATTCGATACCGTTTCGGCGTGCCGCGATCAGCGAGAGAACTTGCCATCCGGTCAGTGTCGTGTCTCCTGGGCTGCCAGGCACGTAGCCCCAGGAACCGTTGGGGTGCTGTGCAACGACCGTAAAGAACGCGCCGCGGTCAACCAGTTGCTGTAGGTCGGTTTCGTATTTGCCGTCGGCCGTCCGGGTCATCGTCAGTGCCTCGCCTAATGCCATCAGTGCGATTCCATGGCCATACATACTGCCGCGTTGCCAATCCAGTCCGTTCTCGGTTTCGCCAGCGATCGAACGCAGGTAGTAAATGCCACGACGGACGGTATCCGCATAGGGCCCACTTTGATGCGTGTGACCAGCGCCCAAGAATGCGAGCAACGCCAGTCCCGTCGCTCCGGTCGAGGGCGTGGGTGTGTCTTCGGAGACTTTGCTGTGTCGGCATTGACCATTGCATGGGTCGAGATTCAAATTGAATGACCAACTGCCGTCCGGACGTTGATGCAAGGCCAGCCAACGAAGCGCCCTGTCGACGGCTGCCTCGCTCTGCGGCGTCGCGCCGAATCGTTCACCCAATTCAGTACGTCCCTGAGGGGTCCGCCCGGACAGGCCACCGCCGGGTAGGCGTACAAGCTTGGAATCAGAATGGTGGGTCGCTCCCACTGCCAGTTGACCGACGATCGATTGGTCCATTGTCGTTGCGATCGTTTCGGATCTCAGTGGCGATTGGACCGAAACAGCCTCCGTTTTCAGGACCGTCACATTGACCGGTTCGATGCTGCTGGCAGACAAATGATTGTGCGTGTCGTCTTCCGTCAACGTCTGCTCAAGCGTGACGACAGGAGCGCTATCGGTCTGTTGTCCCTGTAGTGACAGGACGTGAGGGCCAATTTTTGCGGCCCCGTAGGTGAACAAGGCGAGAACCAACAGCGCGATCGTGTGCAAGATCGTGCTGATCAGGCACGACACGATCTGAGTGTCGCGAAACTGACGACCATTCTGGTTGGACGTCGCGTCGGCGACATCGATAGGGCCATTGGGGCTGTGCGCCGGTTCGGGGCGAATTGGCACAGGCGAAACGATCGCCGGCAGCCCGTTGGCTTTCGCTTCGGAGCTTGTAACGATCGTGCCGGTCATGTCGTTTTCGCTGGCCAAGAGAGAGGTTCCTCATCTCTCGACTATAGCTCGCAGTAGGCGAAAACGACGTCTTTTGCCCTGTTTTGCCGATCAAACCGCGTCAGAACCACGCATTTCTACGCGGTTGCACGGACTGGTCTACGCAGTTGCGGGTACTGGTCTACGCAGTTGCGGGTACTGGTAGGTCGGCGACTTGATAGGCACGTGATCGGTACAAGAAATCGATGATATTGCCCTCGTGAGGCTGCAACCAGTTCAGTCGGTTGGTTGGGATCGGACCGATGTTTAATCGATCGATTTCGACACACGATCCGGCAGCCGCGATCAGCGACTTGTCAGCCGTCAAAACGGTTCCCACCAGGGTCGGGCCGATCCGACGCAACATGTCCGCCTGGGGACATTGCACGACCGAAACGAATGGGAACATATACTCTTTGGCGGCGACGGCGCGATCGGGCGAATCAGCGTGCACTACCATCGGACGCAAGTAGGCACAGTGCTCGCGCTCAATCAGTTTGTCACCGTAGTCGGCCGTCATGTCGACGACGCCTGATTCGGCGAGGTCCTGCTGGACCATTGCGTGTGTCCCGGTAGCCATTGCCGGCACTGTAAACGCGGCTAGCTGGGAATCGGGATCGCCCGGCGGCAGGACATCCACAGGTCCAATGCGTTGGGCGATCGCTTCGGCTATTTCTCGCGTGTGACGACTGGCCCAAATTCCGCTGCAATTAATACAGCTTCGGCCCGAGTTACTGAGCACACTTTCGACCATCAAGTCGAGATAGTTTTCCCAGTCATCGACCACATCATCCCCGATCAAGATCTTGGAGAACCCGGGGCCATGAGCTTGCACGCGCGGATTGCCGGCGTGTTGCGCGACGGTTTGTGCGCTACCGAATATCATGCTTCGTTCGGTCTTTGTCATGATCGCACCGCCCGCGTCGTGACCGCCTGGATAGAGGCCAAATGCCGCTGCGGGAACACCCGCGGCAATGAATGCGGACACCATGCGGTATGGCGTCCAAGGCTCCTGCGATCCGGGTTTCAGCGCGAGTCCGATCTGCAATGGAATGGCTGGCAGCCAAAGCGTATGGACGCCGGGTGAATTGTTCGGCAGCACAGCACCTAGAATTGGTGTCTGAGCCTGGTAGCTAACGATCACTCCACGGCCTTCTTCGCCAAAACCGTTGGACAAAATGGACAGATCCAGGCCTCGCGTCAGGCAGTCCAGGATCTGCTGGATGTTCTTCAACACGAAACTATTTTTAGTCATGTTGGAACGGCACATGTGCTCGGGGAGACCCGTGCTGGCGGATTGTTGATGAACAAAGTCATCGACGCTTTGGGTCGAATCGCCCACCTGCAGGTCTGCGGTTTCGAACAGCTCCGCGGCCTGTGTGCACATGTCGATTAACTGCGTTGTCGAAAATTGCAGTAACGCTTCGCGGGCCTTGTCGGCTTTGCGCATGTCGCGCCCGACCACACCGCCGCCGACTTGGCCGACCTTTGCAATCGGCTCGCCGGTATCGAAGTGGACAACGTCGTGAAAGTCGAGTGATTCGTAGGGCTTTCCCCACCGCAGTGGACTGAGTGTGATCATCGCTAATTCAATGTATCGTTTGGAAACCCAAACGACTGAGTAAAGGAGAAAGAAATGGAGAGAGAAGGTGCTGTCGAATAGCACTTTCCTTGAGAGTCACGGTTTCTTGTAGGCGACGGTTTATTCCAAAGCATGTTGCTGCGTGCAATGTTGCTGGGGTTAGTAAACCCCAACGGTTGTACCGGTGGCGAGTTCGTGAAAGGGTCGAACGCCACTGACGCCATCCCAAGGGAATTTGTCAAAAGGCATTTCGCGTTCACCTTCATCTCGTTCCATAAATCCTGGCACAAAGAACTCGTCCGTCAACGTATAAAGTTTGACACGACCGGTCTCGCCGTAGCCGACGACTTGATTGTAGTCGCCGAATTGCACCACTTCGGTTGCCGCTCGTGGTTGGGGAGCGTAGTAGCTGATCTTGTAATTGTCTGCCGCCGAAATGGGTTTGCCGCAGGCGAGTCCCATCAGGGTGTTACCGTAGGTGGGAGTCATGAACACACCGCCTTCTTCGACAGGTCCACCCAACAATTCTTCCACACAGAATCGTGTCCATTGAGGTGTAAACTCGGTTCCGCCAGAGAAGATCCCCTTGATGCCGACTTCTTGAATGCTTGTGCCCCTGTCTTCGAGCGCTTCCCCGAGCGATTCCAGAAGTTTCGGCGTCGTGAACATGCATTGGATGTCGTGGCCGGCAGTCAGGACGGTAATGGCCTGGTCGATGCAATGCTTCTTGTACTCTTCGAGGTGTTCCATCCAACCTTTCTTGATCAGCTTAACGACCCAGCGAGGATCCAGGTCGATGCAGAAACAGATGCCTCCGCGATGTTGTGCAAGATGTTCAACGGCAAGACGCAGCCGTCGTGGACCGCTGGGGCCAAGCATCAACCAATTGGCACCACGAGGAAAATGTTCGTCCGGCAGAGTGTCGCTAAACAGTTCATAGTCCTTCCAATGGTCCTCGATCACCACACGACTCTTGGGGACACCTGTCGTACCGCCGGTTTCGAATACGTAGGTCGGTTTTCCGTCGTGGCCTTTGGGCACCCAGCGACGTACCGGACCGCCACGCAACCAATCGTCCTCAAAGAGCGGAAATTTCTTGAGGTCGTCAAAGGATTTCACGTCAGTCAAAGGGTCGAAGTTCAGCTCCGATTTCTTTTCCAGCCAAAACGGGCTGCCGGTGTCGTCACTGAAGTGCCAATGAACCGTTTTGAGCGTGTGCTCGTTGAGACGGTCGAGCGCATCGGCGGCTTTCTTGGCAACTTCGGCACTGACTTGAGCGTCAACGGAACTCATGGATCGATCTCGTTTGGTGGACGTCGAGGTAGGCGTCGGAACCGTACCGACAGTTCAACATGATATCACGAACGCGGTGCAGCGAAATCAGTTGATCGGCACGCTGTGTGATGTTTGGCACCAACACATTATGGAGCTTGGTAAAGCGTGCCGACTATGACGCTTCCCCGGGGGGAGGCAACGACGCACGCGTGAGCACGAAAAAAGCCGCGACTCCGAAGAGTCGCGGCTTTGTTTCATGCGAGAAAGGTCTAGCCCTACGTCTTAGTTGAAGTAGTGAGGCTTAAATGGACTCAATGGCTTGACCTTCTTGACCTTGTCGTCGTCATCGTCCAGCGTGACAGCAATCAGGCCGCCGATGGCAGCGAGACCGGCAAGATTACCGAATCCTCCACCGAAGCCGCCGCCACCGTATCCGCCGCCGCCACCGCCACAGCAACCGCCGCCGGCGTAAGGAGTTCCGAAATCGTCCATGACGATACCGTCATCAATGATGATTTCCTCGGCCACTGGGATTCCGCAACCACAGGGTGACTGACCGCAGACGCCACATGGTGCTGGTTCGTGAACAATGCTGTAGCACTCGGTAGGAGCAACTTGCATGCAAAGCTCTGGGCAGCAGTTGTTTTGTTTGTGATGGCCGAACAAGCCAACGAGCTGTTTGCCATCGGCCGTGACAGCAGCGCTGCTGGTTTCCAGTTCGCTGGTGTCCACCAACTCAAATCCAATCAAGCCAAGTCCGTCGGGACCAACGGCCATCAGCGAGTAGTTGCCCGCTCCCATTTGTGCAATTTGGAATTCACCCAGTTCGTTCGTGATCGTACGAGCGACTTCTTGACCGTCTTTGATGATGAAGACATTCGTCAGTTGTGCGCCGTTGAGATTGGCACCTTGAGCACCTGCAGTGTGCAACCGACCTTTCAGGCCACCTTGGAACTGAGCGACACGGAAGCTCTCTTGGCCGCAGACACGGTCGGCGAGAACCGAAAGCTCTGCATCATCAATCGAAGCTGTGTTGTCGTCAGCCGACGGAGGCATGTAGCGAATCACAGCTGTTTTGACGGTTGTGAAGTCAATGTTGGCTGCTGAAATTTCGGCTTGTTGTGGGAACTCTTTTTCCGCAACCAAGTCGCTGTCGAGCACGTGCATTGCACAAGCTGCGAACACGAAGTCGGCACGAGCAGTCAAAGCGTAAACGCCGGGCTGAACGTCTTTGATCGTGAATTCGCCTTGGCTGTTTGTTTTCGCAATGCTGCGATGAACTTGACCATCCTTGCTCATCATCGCCACGCTAGCACCTTCGACCGCGGTCGTCGCGCCGTTGGTTGCTGGAATGACAATGCGGCCCTGGAGTACGCCGTCATTTGCAGGTTGAACCCACTGATTCGCCGTGAGCGTGTTGACGGTTTGTGCTGTAACTGACTGGGCGCTCAATACGCTCAGCGTCACAATTGAAATAAGTGCTAGCAATCGTTTCATGTTGTTTTTTCTCGACTTCTCGCAATGGAATTTCCGCTGTCACGCACGGAATGCGCGTGAATCTAGGTAATTCGAGCCAGTGAGATAGTAGATGATGACAATAGGGTTATCAACAGGTTCGTTTGATAATATTTGACATTTAGGCGCTCTAGTGACACCAAGTCCCTCCTACGGTGGATTTTACCGCATTCTGGAGCCCCTTTTTCACGTCGTGGACCATAGAAACTGGATTATGACGTCGCTATTCGATGTTTGGCTCGCCCCCTCATTTGGTGGACTATGTAGTCATCGTGACCTCAATGCCGTGGGTCAACGAAAAAAGCCGCGACTCGATGAGTCGCGGCTTCGTCATTTGCATCTTTGAGAGGTGGCGGGCTGCCCTAGTTGTAGTAGGGGTACCAGGGGCTCAAAGGTTTGACCTTCTTGATCTTGTCGTCATCGTCATCCAGTTCGATCGCGATCAATCCGCCGACAGCTGCAAGCCCGGCCAAACCGCCGAAGCCACCGCCGCCGTGGAATCCACCGCCACCGCCACCGTATCCACCACCACCGCCGCCGCCGTAGCTTTGGCTGTGAGCTTGATAGGTTGGTTGAGTCGGAACAAATTCGGTCGTATGTGCGTGGCAGGTGCATTGTCCAGCAGGCGAGCCGCAAGTCCGGCAACCGCGAAGGCTGACGGTTTCTTGAATCATATTCACGGGAGCGATCTGCATCGACAATTCTTGTCCGACGTATTCGTTTGGAAGTCCAACGAACTGCTTTCCGTCGGTCGTAACCGCAGCGCTTTTGGCACTGGTTGGGCCGACAAGTTCAAATCCGATCAAGCCAAGTCCGTCAGAGCCTACGGCCATCAAGGAGTAGTTTCCGGTCCCGATTTTCGCAATTTGAAATTCGCCGTTGTCATTCGTGATCGTCCGAGCGATTTCTTGCCCGTTTTCGAAGATGAAGACATTGGTCAACTGGGCACCAGTAAGACTGCCGTTGTTGGAACCGGCAGCGTGCAAGCGACCTTTGAGTCCGCCGTTGCTTTGGGCAACGCGGAAGCTTTGATTGCCACAAACGCGGCTGGCCAGGTCGGCCAATTCGGCACCTTGAATCGAAGCAGGGTTCATCTCGGCTGCAGGAGCCAAGTAGCGGATCACAGCGGTCTTGACCGTCGTAAAGTCGACGTTGGCGGCTGAGACTTCGACTTGTGCTGGGAATTCGTTTTCGCCAACCAAGCTATTGTCCAGAACGTGCATTGCGTAGGCAGCGAAAACATTTTCGCCACGTGCGGTCAACGCGTAGACGCCAGGCTTGACGTCGTTGATGGTGAATTCACCCTTGCTGTTGGTGACGTCCACACTTTGCAGGAGTTTGCCATCATTGCTCATGATCGCAACGCTTGCACCTTCGACGGCAGCAGAAGTGCCATTGGCTGCAGGGATAACGATACGACCTTGGAGCACACCGTCGGCGGCTGGTTGAACCCATTGGTTCACTGTCAGCGCGTTGTCGGATGTTTGGGCGTTGGATGGATGAGCGGCACAAACGCTCAACGTGAATACTGAAATCAGTGCTAGCAATCGTTTCATTGTTTTATTCGACCTCTCGCAGTGGAATTGCCCCGTCACACAGCACATGCGCGTGAATCTATGCAATTCGAGCCACTCAACAGTACGTGATGGTTAACGGTTATCAAAAACTTTGGCTGATAAAATTCCGCAATTACATAGTTTGGCGACAATGGCCAAATAAGAACGGAGTTTCCGCCAGTGACGATGTTCCGGTTTTGCCCGGAAACACGGTCTGTAAGATTGGAGCCCGATGAGTGGGGTCGAGCCCGAGTCTCACGTACCTTAGTTCTGACACTCAGTGTCTATTCATCATGCCAAACCCCTATGCAACATCATCGAATATCGACAACAGCAGGGGCATTTTTGCTGATTTTGCGCGATTGCGCCGGTCATCCTTTCTGTATCGAGAAATCGAGTTTGACGAGCCGTTTTCGGGGCGAATGGTTTACTCGGGCTGGTGGTTTTGGCAGCGAGTGAACGTTGGCGGTCAGCGGGTTTGGTCACGTGTCAGTTGGATCACGATCGACCGCGAGTTGGAGTTTTTGTTGCCCGCGGCAGTCGATCCAGGCTGTTCGCCCTGTCGGATCGAAATTGAATTCAGTCGCGGATTACAGATCCGCAGATTTCGGATTTGGATCGCGGGGCAGATTGTGTTCGACGAGATCAACTGAACCGTTGGCAACTTGATAATCGAATTCTCGCTGGAAATCCAATTCTCGCTGGAATCTGTACGTCGAGAGCCGACGTCAGGGTGATTGCGTCTTATTAAATGGGTGACGTAGGCGAGATCATCAAATAAGATCTTGCACGTCGAGATGTCTTGCCCCACGAGCATGTCATTGCCACTGCTTTCAACTGGATTCACCAAAGGAGTCTGTTTTCAATGTCTGATTCTTCCCGCCGTCAATTTTTAAAAGTGTCTGGTGCAGCCGCGATGACGACGACCGTCGCACTATCGGCCCGCCGTAGTCAAGCTGCGGCCGGTTCCAACGATCGGTTGCGAATTGGGTTCATCGGCCCCGGCGGACGCGGATTTGGCGCGCACGTCAAGAAACTCTGCCAATTGCACAACGAAGGTCGAAAGATCGAATTGGTCGGTGTTGCCGAAGTTTATGAGAACCAGCGCAACAAAGTGGCGGATTACATCGAAGACAAAACCGGCACCAAGCCCGGTCGCTACGTCGACTACACCGAGATGATCGAAAAGGAAAATTTGGACGCGGTTTGCATCGGGACACCCGACCATTGGCACCACAATCAAACCATCGATTCGCTGAACGCTGATTTGCATGTCTATTGCGAAAAACCGATGACCAAAACGGTGGAGGAAGCGTTCAATGTCGAAAAAGTCTGGAAGGAAACCGGCAAGGTCATGCAAGTCGGTGTGCAGTCGACCAGCTTGCCCGTTTGGGATCAGGTGCGCGAGCTATTGAACGACGGTAAAGTCGGCAAGGTGCTCGGGTTCCAAACCGAATATTTCCGCAATAGCGACGTCGGCCAATGGCGGTATTACGCGCTGGAAAAAGAGATGACTCCCAAATCCATCGATTGGGACCGTTGGCTCGGCAAGAAAGAGGGCCTCGGCCCGGACATTCCCTTTGACCGGGAGGTCTATCGACAGTGGCGTCGATTCTGGCCATTTGGCAGCGGCATGTTCACCGACCTGTTTGTGCATCGTACGACGGCGATGTTGAAAGGAACCGGCCTGCGTTTGCCTCGTCGCGTCGTCGGTGCCGGCGGTCTGTTTTTGGAGTATGACGGGCGAGATGTGCCCGATGTCGCGACAGTGGTCGCGGACTTTGACGAAGGGGTCGAAGGTCTAATCACGGCAACGATGTGCAACCAAGAATCACGCATCAACCAGTTGATCCGCGGTCATTTTGGGACCTTCAAATTTGGAAACGGCGAAGGCTTTGACGGATTCGATTTTGTTGCCGAACGCCCGCAAGTGACTCATGTGCGTGATTACAACGATGAACGCATCAGCACCGACCCTGTGCCAGACACGACGCTAGCGCACTTTGCCAATTGGTTGGACGCGATCGAAGCGGACGATCCGATGAAGTGCAATAATCCGCCGGATCTAGGTGCGGCGGCGATTGCGGTTGTCATCCTGGGTGCACAAAGCTATCGCAATGGTGAAGTCTATTTTCTTGACAAAGAGAACCGCACCATCAGCACCAAGGACCCCGGTTGGGCCAAGCAGTGGGAGGCCCTTTCGGCAGCACGCGCCGAACCGAAGCACATTCCAGGCTGGAGAGCGGGCGACTTTGGCAGCAAGCTGGTCGAACCCGAGTACATGTACCTGGCCGGTCCCTGGGTCGACGGCAAAGAACCGCAAAAAAGCTAATCCGCAACCGGATGAGAGTCTTTGAAAATCAATCAGGCCAGCTTGGAAATCACAAGCTGGCCTGTTTTGTGTTCACCACAAACAGTTCGTTAGGCGTCCAGGATCACACCGCGAGGTCCCGCGTTGAGAATTTTGGTGTCGCCCAATGTGACCTGCTTTTCCCAGTCGCTATGGATGTGGCCGCAAACCACTAAGCGAGGTGATTGCTGTTGAATGATCGATCGGATCGCGGTGCTACCGCGCACGCGCCCGGCGCTATCGTGATCGACCGTATCGATGGGAGGAGAATGCACGACCAAAACACCGCCGGCGGGGCAACCGCTGAGCAGCTCGGTTGCCTGCTGTTCGTCGAAGTCGTAGCTCCAGGCCCCAAAGGGTGTGACCGGGATTCCGCCGCCCACACCCCAGAAACTGACGCCATCGATGTCACACCCTTCTCCATGTAATACGGTCGCGGTGGGCCAATTTGCCACGGCGTCCCGCAGTTCCGCGGTCGTTTCGCCGTTGCCCGGGACGAGGACGGTTGGTTTACTGATTGCCGTCAGGATATCGATCGTGTCGGAAATCCCACGATGTTGATTGGCAAAGTCGCCCGCACCGATCACCACGTCGACCTGTTGGGCAAGGTGTACGAGGGCGCGTGCGGCGTCTTGATCGCAATGCAAATCACTAAAGCACAAGAACTTCATCGACAAACTTCATTCTCACGGGTCTGCGGGCTAGGCTGAGGCGGTTATCCTTGGCAACGTTTCGCATTCTAGCAAACCGCATCGCTGGGCAATGGCGTTCATGGCGTCGGCGACGCGAATTGTGTCCGCGATCGGGCGGCATTCTCAACCAGGTCGCCATTCCTACTAACTTCCAACGGTACGTGATGGGAAAAAAACGCCCTGCAGCTTCATCGACCTGGCAGGATCCTCGCCGCAACGTGGTCGCGGTGTTGAGTCTGTTGTTGATGGCGGGCGGACTGGCGGCGTGGTGGCTGGGCGAGGAGAGTTGGTCGACATTTGCGAGTGCGGCGATGGGGCGTATCGGAATTGTGTTGGGCGCCTTGTGGCTCGCTTGGCCTTCGCTTCGTCGACCCGCACGATGGTTACCGCCGGGGATCGCGGTAGGCTGTGTTTTGGGCCTCATCGTGTTGGCAGCCCAGCCGAGGTTGATCGTATTTGTACTGCCCGCGTTGGGCGCGTTGACGATGTTGGCGGCCGTGGTTCGCGCGCTGCGTGGCTCGCGCTGATCGATGACAAGCTGCCCGGCTGCCTTCGATAGGCACCAGAGCAATTTTAGTTTTCTCGTAGGCCAGGACCTGTCGTGGCGAAACTGTGCCAGTACAGGTCCTGGCCTACGATTGATCCCACGTATTAAGTAAAAATGCTTTAGCCGCGAAGCAGCCCCAGGT
>JABDKS010000086.1 GCA_013002105.1 Pirellulaceae bacterium
TAGATGAAAGACCTGACGCATTCATGAGTACGGTAATGGAAGATTTTTCAATCTGCGGTGATGTGAAACTGGTAGCAATCCAGCGGCCCTGGTGAGATTTTTTCATCCGGTCAAGTCGCACCGCGAGTCGTTTTTCGTCACCAGTTACAATGTAGATGTATTCGCGGTGATGAAGCAATGTTTCTTGACCGGGTGTCATATTTCCGGACCCCCCGCAAATTTCTTTGTGACTGTGAATCACCATAACGCCTTTCGTCCCGGAGTCATTGCCAAAGTTATTCGCGTGTTTGCGAATCTCCCCGGTCACCTTGGTAAAGCTGTCGCGCATCTGTTTGCGGCGGCGATGATCTCGGAAATCATCGAAGTTTTTCTGATAGGATTTCTCGGCGGCCACCAGAGCACGCTCGTACTTCGAATAACGTGACCGAATCAGGTCAGCGTTTTGCTGCAACTCCTGGCCAGTCGCCTGCAATAGATGTGTGATAAACGAATCGTCTGCTGTCTTTCCGTCCCGCTCCAGGTGTTTGTCCAAATCAGCAAGTACCTGTTGTCTGAGTGATTCAAGTTCTTCCACGCGTGTTTTGACGAACGATTCATTGTCTGTATTATTCCTCCCTTGGTTGAGGAATTTTTGGTCGGCCACAATCTGGCGGTCGATCTCCGCTAGCGAGACTAACGCTCTCCTTCGGTAGTCGCCCACCACGTTGGCGATGGACTCGGACGGCGGTGAAGAAATCGTAATCCTTTTGGATAGCGTAATATTCTTGGTGTAGTAGCTCTGAAATAGGCTAAGAAACTCCATGTCATTTTGCACCTCATTGAAAGTGCGACCGGACGCCTTTGCCAGTTCCTCGGTCGCCGGTCGCATTTTGTCGATCGCCGCATGCTCGAGTTGTTCAAAGAACTCGACATCGCGCAATGTTTGCTCTTCTTGCCCATGCACGCCTGCGAAGAGCATCATGACGGAAGTCAGTGCGAAAGCGAGTAGAAAACGCATCCTGTATCCTTTGATCATGGGTTGGACGGAATCACGTTTTTCGAAATTGCGGTGGCAATCCTGCATCTATTCTAGTGCATAACGTCGCGCCCAATGGAATTTTCATCTCGGCACGAAGGCTTTCGTTTTCTGCCATTTGCTGGACATCCGTCAATGAAACGTTTGCTGTGAGACGAGTCGGATCTGGAGGCGATAGAGTGGCTCGCTATCAAGTGATGAACCTCCTAAGGTTCTCGTCGAGCGTGCGGGTGACGAGCGTGCGGGTAACGAGCGTGCGGGCAACGTGCGTGTGTTTGTCCAAAATTAGCATCCGGTTTCTTTGATGGGCATGCCCGCGGCGCGCTCGCGGTGATCGTTCAAATTTCTCCGCGGTCGGCCTCAAGTATGAATGGCGTAAGGCTTAGTCGATGGGCCGTGTGTACTTGGTTCTGCCAGGGATTGTCATCTTGTCTCACACTCGGAGTTGAATGCGACCTGCAACGTCAAGGATTCGGTCGTCTGCTGGATCGGCCATTGTCCGCTCGCTGTCCTATCACACAGCCTGCTAGGATGATTCAGTGGCACCTCTGTAATCCTGGCTGCAGAGAACGAATTTGTGACGGCATGTTTCGGGATCATCATCCAAGGTGTTACAGACGCGTTATTTCTTCTCGGATTCAGCCCATTGATTGGCTACGTGGCTTGGGCAGCGTGCAAGTGAAGGATCAACGCGTGGTGGGCGATACTGGGTGGCATTGCCTAATTAGGTCTATCGACTGTTCTCAGTTTCCCGCGCATGAGCGCGGTGGATTTTTATCGAAGAATGAGTTTTCCAGTCGAGCAGTTAAAAAATGTTGGAGGAATCCGGCATGTTGACGATAAACGCGCCATGAGTGGCCTGAGCATGTTTTGTGGTTATCATCGGATTCCTGCTTTGGGTCCGCAGCTATTGACCCGCTGGCACGATCGGTAACCGGGTATCGTAAGGCTGTCACGAGGTCAGGGATTTGGTCCGTTACCGGCTCCGCTCGCCCCCCTATGGCCCACCGATCGTCGACTAACTCCGCGTGGTCGCAACCGATTCGGTTTCAGGCGACTCGGTACCGATCTCGGATGCCTACCGGGTAACTCCGATCTACTTCATCCCAAGACCGAACCGGTTTATCAGACGACAGCACGAATGTGCTAGCGACGACGCCTAAGTGGCGCAGCTCGCACGCGATTGTAGCTATCCCAAAAGCTCTTCATCAGTGGTCCTTGGCCGCGCGTGGTTCCACGGTTGGTGTTGCGCGGCGGCGTTTGATTGACACTGGGTATCGTGTTGGTTTGACTTGGTTGATATTGGCTTTGCGTTGCCGCGCGATTGGGGCCCTGTTGTGTGATCGTGGCTTGTTGCGGATAAGTTCCCTGCGGATGCGTATTGTGCGAATAAGTAACCTGCGGAGAAGCCACCTGCGGATGCGTACCTTGCGAATAAGTCCGCTCGTGTACTGGGGCTGGTACCTTTGCTGTCGTGGTCTGGTCGGGTGTCGCAGGCTGAGTGGTCATCGCTTGCGTGATCGTAGCGGGGGTGGAAGCTGCCATCGAACGAAACTCTGCGATTCGCTTTTTAGCCCATGCGTTGCCTTTGTCGGCTGCTACCAGGTACCAAGTAATTGCCTCGACGCGATTCTTGGGAACGCTATGGCCGTTCTCGTAAAAATAGCCAATCAAAGCATGCGCCTGCGCGTTGCCTCGCCCGGCGGCTCGCTCGTACCACTTCAGAGCTGTCGCATAACTTTGTTGAAATCCTTTCCCACCTTGGATCAGCAGACCCAATTTTACTTCTGCCTCTGCATTCTTTTGTCGCGCTGCTGCGTGAAAGAGTTTGCCGGCTTGCCCGTAGTCGATTGGCACACCTTTGCCGCTTTCAAACAACTTGCCCAACGACAACTGGGCCGCCGAACTTCCTGCGTCCGCTGCTTTGCGATAGTGTTTGACCGCGAGCGTGAGATCGACGTTGGTCCCAATCATGCCGGATTCGTAAATCTTACCAAGCTTCCAGTCGGCATGTGTTTCGCCGCCATCGGCCGCCTGTGAGTAATACTGTCGTGCAAGCATTCCGTTTTTTTCGACTCCCCAACCTGCGAGATGATGATCGCCCAGTTTCAGTGCGGCGGAGGCGTCACCGGCATCAGCGGATTTCTCGTACCAATGGATCGCCTTGACATAGTCCTTCAAGCCTTCGTCATTGCGGTACATATCGCCAAGGTTTTCCATGGCCATCGGCAAATCTTGTTCGGCGGCCAGCTTGAAATACTCAATTGCTTTTCGAGAATCCTGACCAACGTATTTTCCGAATTGGTACATGAGTCCCAGGTTATTTTGAGCATGTGCATCTGCTTGCTTGGCGGCCAACATAAAGAATGTGTAGGCACGTTCGTAATCAATCTCAACGCCGAGGCCTTCGAAGTACATCCACCCGATTGACGTTTGAGCGCCGGGCAGACCTTGCTCGGCGGCGAGCAGAAACCATTTTAGTGCTTCGTTGTAATCCTGTTGGACACCCTGTCCGGTGTAGTACCGACGGGCTAGATTTTCTTGGGCATGGGGTTGGCCTTGCTCGGCGGCTTTGCGGTACCAGTGAATCGCTTTCTGGATGTCTGTTTTCACACCGATCCCGTTGTAATAGTTATATCCCAGTTGAAGCTGAGATGCGGCGTTACCAGCGGCCGCATCTTCCATGGTGAATTTCAAGGCATGTGCGTCGGTTAGAACTGCCGGCCGGACGGTGATCTCCAATTCGTCGCCTGCACGAAATACATTCAACCGGATTTCATCGTCGTTCTTGGAGGCTGCTCTGAGCATGCTGAGGCACTCCTGGATGTCACCTGGGAATTCACCGTTGACCATCAGGATGACATCGTTCTTTCTGAGTCCCGCATGGAAGGCTGGCGAATCTTCGATCGAAATTTTGACGACCGAGCCCATGGTTGCCGGCAGGCCGAGCTGTTTGGCTAGCGTGTCGTCGACGGCTTCTAGCTTCGCACCAATCTGTTTCGGCCTCGCAGGCCCCTGAGCCGATGCTGGATGAGCGGTGAGCAAGACGGCAATAGCAAGCGGCAGCGATGCCAATTTTTGAAGCGTGATCGGAGCAACCATGTTTGTGAGGATAGTCTTCATTTAATGTGCCTCGCATGCGTGGAATCGACGGTTCCGACATTGAACGTCATTACCACCCCCGACCTCCAGGGACGTAGTACGGCTGGTTGAACTGACCGGTTGGCCGTTGCTGATCCAGTAAGCCGCCGTACGGGTTATTCAACGGGGTATACGGTTGACGTGATCGGTAACCTTGTTGTTGCTGTTGCAGCTGCTGCGACAGCGCTTGCATACCACTGATAATTTGCTGTTGTCGTTGTTGCCGCGTGGCCGCTTGTTGCTGTTGAGCATAAGCTTGTTGCTGTCGAGCGTAGGCTTGCTGTTGTGCATAAGCCTGCTGTTGGCGTTGTCGTTGTGCATATGCTTGTTGTTGGCGCTGCTGAATGACTTGGTTCTGCTGCGTTTGCTGTTGCGAATACGTTTGCTGGTTTGGATAGATCTGCTGAGTCCTGTTCTGGTTGTTGCCATACAGAAGACGCTGGGACATGGTTGGATCGTTGTTGTACAAAATCTCACCCGCCATGTTTGGGTTGTTGTAGATCTGGCCGACCGTGCTTGGGGTGCGAACCTGATTCGTCGTCTGTTCTGCGAGTTGACGATTTCTTGCCGCTAGTTGTGCTTGTTGCTGTTGAAACGCAATATTGGCCTGTTGTTTTCGTTGCTGTTCTTCTTGGTCAAGGCGAATTCTGGTCGCTTGGGCCTCTGCCGCATCTACCTGCTGTGCAAGTTGGCTCGCTTCTCTGCGGTAGCTCGCATTGGATGTAGAGCTGTTGTTGGGAACCGAATCGGTATTTGGCAGGGTGCCGGATCCGAAACGTTCAGGTTTTCCGATAATCGATTGTCCTTTTCGTTCAAGTGCATCGAGTCTCGCCCGCGTCTGGGCATCCGATCCTGGTTCAAAGGTCTGTGGGATGAACTCCAAATCTGGTTTTGCTTTCGGAGTAGTTTTCCCATTTGCATCATCCCGTTGCTGTTTGTCCGGCGATGGGTTCATCGATGCAATCATGTTTTGCGATGCGTTCTTGCCCGGTTCGATCAAGTCGCGAATTCCTTCGAGGTCACCGGTGCGGATGCGCGCGGCGATGTCGATCGTGCGAACCCCGGGCTTCATGCGGATCTTTCCTTCGCGGAGAGCTCGCCAGTATGCAGATTCCAAATCTCGCTGTTCGTCTTCGCTTTTCATTCGATCCGACTGACCCCCGAAATATTCCATCAAGTTGTTTGAGACGCGATCGGTTGCTGCAAGGGTCATGTTTGCGCGTTCATTTGCCCACCGATCCACTCGTTTACCCGTCTCGGTGTTCTCAAGCACGTAGCGTCCACCTCCGTAACCGATCGACCAACCTCCGTACATTGCACCAAAGGTCGGTACGGCTTCGGAAATCGCACCAATAAATCCATTTTTGCTCATTGTCCAGGCGGCTTGTTCCGCCTGACGAAAGTACTCGTTCGCCTCTGCATCCGTGATATTCGGATCGGTCGCTTTTTGAATACTTTGAGTCCAAATGCGTGCCTGATTTGCGGCATCCAGCATTTCAACCGCGGTTCCAACTTTAGATAGGTTGTCGAGTCCACCGAGCGAATTGGCTACCGATTGATTCAGGGTTCGCCTCATGCCTCGAAGCTCATTCAGATCGTCAGTGACGTTCAAGGCAGTTTTGAGGCGATTGTCCAATTGGTCGAATGCCGATTTGGCGGCCGATCTAGCACGTGCAACCGAGGATGCGACAGGTTGCTTTTTCGCGATTGCAGTCTTGGCAGCGTCAGCTCCCGCGGTTGTTACAGCATTTTGTGCACGCTGGCGCATCTTGTTAGCGACCTCGCCGGCGAAAGACTCCCGACGCAAGGACGTCTTGTTCAGGGCAGTCTTTTGAAGCGTATGATCGATTCTGGCAATCAAATCACCTTTGGCGGCTGGTGGCAACCGCTCGGTCAGCTCTGCAATCTGCGCAGCCGCGTTTGGAAACTTCTTGGGGTTCTTCATTGCGGCTTCTGCCATCGACTCGGCCAGTTCAGAAACGGCTCGATTGATCGAGTTATCGGCGACGGCACTGGCGATGCCCGTCTGACTCCGATTGGCGAATGATCGCTTCGCGCCGCGCTTGGCGATCGTTCCACTAGGCTTTTTTCGAATCGTCATGGAACCATCGTGATTGAGTCTTCGCTGATAACGCGATGCAATGTTCGTGTCCTTTAGCGGGGGTAGGCCTTCCTGTTTTCGCAAGAATTCGTTGGCCGCTTCGATCCGGCTGATGTACTTTTGCTCCTGGGCCATCAAGCGGTGGAAGTCCGCCATCTCGTCCGCATTCGCGAGAATGGAGGGATCTTTTCGAATCTTGGCAAGCTTGGTCTGCTTCTTTTCAATGAAGTCCTGCATTTCGGAACCGTAGTCGGCGAACTCCTCGGGTTTGACCCTTGTGCCATCGCCCGCCCTGGATGACCGCTCATACTCGGCAGCATTTCGTCTTGTATAGGCATCATTGTTCAATTCAGCTATTTCCCGAAACTGGGCATCGGTGACCGTTTTGGGATCCGCCATGAAATCGACGTCCAGTTGGTTATGCCAGTCGTTGCGCGGTTTGAATTCCAGACCCTCTGCCTCAAGCGCCTCCTTCAGATGAGAATTGACATTTTGGTTGTATGTTTCCTGCATATTTCTGATGTCAGCAACAGGATCATCGCCATGGAGTTCAATGATGTAGTCCGAATCGGTCCCTGGACTAAATGTGTCCGACGTACTTTTCTGCACTTCGAACTTACCCTTTGAATCAGGAACAGCTTCGCTGGCAAGCCTACGATTTGTTACCGCGAAGTCGCGCTGGACAGCTTGATACGACTCATCAGGAATCCATCCGTTGAGGGTCGCGCTATTAATCGCGTCATTGTTCATAAACAGGAGTGCCTTTTGCCCTTCGGTTGCCGTGCCAACTCGCGACGCTTCGATCGCGGTCATGACCTGCTGCGAAAGCTGCGCATCGACCGCATTCCAACTACAAGCAGCAAAACCAATGACCAGAACCACGGTTGTTGGGAAGCGGGCGAAAATGCTGAAAGCTGAGAACATTGGAAGGCCTCTGCGTACCGAGAGATGCGGCTTGGGGAAGTATGGCTGCAAGCTTGCGCCACGAAGAATCCCCCAACTTCCATGGTAGACACCAAGAGATCACGAATCGAACTATTTTCGAGGAATGTGGCTCGTTCACTGTCCGCCTGTATATGCACTGGTCGGATACTGAACCTGCAGGTGGCAGTTATCGGTCCCAATGCGGTTCTATAGCGGCAACAGCAAGCGAAGTTTCCTCAGTCAAAATTCTTACGTCGCTGTTTTTCAAAACGACAAATGTTCCATGGGTTCACGCAATTGCGTGAACCGAAAGCGAAATCGTCGGCAGACAGCAGCTTGCTAAACGGCCCCGCCGAATCGAAGGACGTTGAAGCACGAAGCACTGGTTCGTAGAAACAAACTGACGAGAAAGGAGGCAGCCCCAATAGTCAATACGGTCTGTCGCCGTCGCATTGACGAGACAGTGTCTAGCGGCAACGCGAAACTTGTCTCAAGCTATCGAACCAATATTTGAATGGAACAAGGTCGTGCTACGGAGGCGGTTACTACCAAAAACACGGTGCAGTTTGCCGTCGCTTGCAGGTTCGGCGAAACCAGATTTCTGCGGTCGTGCAGTGATACCGATTGACGCTGAGGATCGGTGAGAGCTTGATGAGGATCACCACCAACGTGGTGCGGACCCGGTCAAAACTTGGGAGTCAAAGGCCGGGGTTTCCGGTCGGGGACGGGGCGTGATCAACGTCGGCGGGGTCGCCCAGCAATTTTTTCAGGACTGGTTGCAACGCTCTGCCCCAGACTTCGTAGCCGGGCTGATCCAAATGGATGCCGTCGGACGAAATGCCAGGGGATAGTTTACCGTCTGAATCGACAAGCTTGGCGTTGATATTGATCCAGTGAATATTTCCGTTGGCCTTGCTGATCGTTTGCAATTGTTTGTTGATGGCATCAATCGTTCCGGCCAGTTCAGTGTTTTGATCGCGAGGAAACATGGCAGTCAAGACGATCGGAACGTCTGGAAATCGTGACCGGAATTCCGCAATGATTGCCTGGATGCCGCCCACGACATCATCCACGTGAGTTTCGTTGGCGGCGCCGGTCCAAGGCAGATTGTTTGCCCCGGCCTGTAAACAGATCACCTTGGGTGCGACGCCATCGAGTTCTCCGTTTTGCATTCGCCACAGCATGTGATGTGTGCTGTCGCCGCCCCAGGCAAAGTTGGCGGCGTTCCAGCCGTGAAACGTATTCTTCCAATGTGCAAGCAATTCGGGGTACTCCGTTGCGCCCCAGCGACGCGTGATTGAGTCGCCCTGAAAGTAGACGTCGATCGTGCCTTGTCTCGTTTTGGCCACGAGTTGCTTGTGTGCCTCGCGAGAATTCGCGTCATCGCGCTGCCAGGCTGCGTGAGCGCTGTCTTTGTGCTGGCGTTCTACTTTCTGATTCTCAAACAACTCGTAGACAGCATCAAAGGCCGGCTTGGGTTGTCGATTGCGATCAAACAGCAGCGGATGGTTGACTCGATTCCACGGAAAGTAGTTCAACCAACTCTGGCCGTCATGCAGATTCCAAAACGAAACGCGGGCGATCACATCGCTGTAGTCGTCGAACAGTTTGAACAGCTCGACGTATTGATCAGTCAATTGTTGTTCGATCTCGGCGGGCATCCCATCCTTATAAGGGTCAAACGATTCGAGCTCTTCGCGGTACTTGCCGCCATCGGCCCACCAGCGTCCGCGTTTGACAACATCGATGTCCAATTCCGAAACAACAACTTTGATATCGAGCTTGCGTAGTTCGTCAAATGTCTCACGCAGGTCAGCCAGCGAGTTGTCGCCCAGTTCGAAGTGCCCTTGCATACCGTACGCATCCACGGGGGCTCCAGCATCTTTGAGCTTTGTGAGCAACTCGATCAGCTTCTTGCGTTTGTCTGGTTTGTGACCATTGTAGTCGTTGTAGATCAGCAGCGCATCAGGGTCGGCCGATCGCGCCGTTTTGAATGCCGTTACGATGAAGTCCATGCCAGTCGTTCGCGAATACACTGAGTCGCGTAGCAGTCCTTCGCTGCTGTCTCCGATTGCTTCGTTGACAACGTCCCACATGGTGACGGCATCGCCGTAGCGTTGTGCCAGCGTGTTGATGTGGTTTTCGATGCGACCGAGGAGCTTCTCGCGTGAAACCACCTGGCCGTTTTCTTCCATCATCCACTTGTCCGTGCGATCGTCTTTGGCCCAGACAAGACAGTGACCAACGACTTCCAGTTCGTGTTTGCGGGCGAAATCAAAGAACGCGTCGGTCGCCTCGAAATTCCAGCGGTCTTCTGCTGGATGAATACCCTGCGGCTTCATGCAGTTTTCGGGAGTCAAAATCTGGAAGTGTTTACGAATCAGCGCCGCGTCTTCGGAATCCTGCACCACTTGATGACCGACGCCGACACCGATCTTAAACCGTTTGCCCACGGTATTCTTGAGGGAGCGATCTTTGTGAGCGTCCGCTTCCTTTTGGATCGCTTGCAATACCGCCGGGCCGAACGGATAGGTCGTCAAGGCAATTCGGTCGAGCAACGCTCCGTCTTCGCGGTACGTGATCGTCAGGGTATGGTCGCCCGGTTTCAGGGTCATGCTGTCCAGCTTTACCCATTCCCAACCGTTTGTGGTCAATCCGTTGGCCTGGGAGAATTTCCCATCGTCGATTTTTATCCAAAAGGAATCGTCGTCCGCTGACGGGCAGTTGACCCGAGCGAATAAGTAATACTTGGCGTCTCTGGTGACGTTGAATGGGATCGTCAACGCGGCCGCTTCACCTGAGGGAACGGTAGTGGGGCTGTTCAAACCTGGTTTGATTGTGAGGTATTTCTCGCCGGATGCTTTGGGGTCACTTTGAAGTAGCCAGAGCGAACCGTACTTTGCCGATTCTGCTTCGGCGTAAACCGTCTCGACATTGGTCGCGTCGGGTACTGGAAAGGTTGACTTGCCCGTCGTCCATCCGTCGTACCACATCTTGTGCTCGACCGATTGAAATGGGTGCTTGGTAACAGTTGTAATGGCGTCCTTGTCTCCCAGCAGAAACTTGTCGACAAAAGCCTCGACCTCTGGTCGTTGGCTGGTAGGAAGTTGGCAGTGTTGATGGCCGCCGACAATGGAAAATCCAAATCTGTCGGGAATACGAAATGTCTTCCAGACTTCATGAGCGGCGCGGCACGAGACATAGCCGGATTCATCGGCCAGCCATTCGTAGTCCGGGTTTCCCAGTACGAGTAACGCGCGGGGAGCAACCATCGCCATGAGTTCGTGATGGTCATAGGGTAATCTTTCAACTGCGTTGGAGAACTGGAACATGTCTTCAATGAACCAGGCACGACTGGTATTCCCGAGCGTTTCGACATTGCCGAGTGTTTGAGAAACACGCCAGGCTGCTGCGCCGCCTCCGCCCGATTCTTGAGCGATTGTTAGCGCGATTCGTTCGTCGAAAGCTCCGGCGAACAACGCCATCTTGCCCGCAAACGAGCAACCCGTGACGGCAAGATGTTTGCGATCGATCGGCAGTTCATTCTCAACCAGTTCTAGGCCGTCGATGATTCGGCTGACCCCCCAGGACCATGCGCTATAAGCGCCGATGTGAGTGAGATCAGGGTAGAGACGGTTGATCGGTTCCTGACCACGCTTTTGTGTATGAGCCATCACTTGCGAGAAATTGAATGCGATCCGCGCGATGTCGCGATCGGAGAAGATGTCTGACGGGAGGCTTCCACTACCACGCCCGATTCCAATCACGGCGGGAAATGGCCCATCGCCATCAGGAAGTTGAACTTCGGCAGTGAGCGTCAGCGTCGCACCGTTGTGGGTCACCTTCACGGTCAGCGTGTCGTCTTTGAAACTTGCAACGATGTCTTGAGGCCGACCCGGCTTTTTTCCGATTCCGTAGTGTTCGATTTCTGCTTTGATCTCGGCGCGGCGTCGACGCCAATCCTTGAATTCAATCGACCGGACACTTCCGTCCGACCACTCGAATGGATCAGGCAGAGGACGCACAATGGGCAGCTTGTCGAACTGTGGCAACGCGGGTGCCGCAAACTTTGCTCCCGTGTGTTCTGCGTCATAGACCAGTGGGATTCCTTGAGCCTGCGAGTCCGTTGCGTTTGTAGCCACCACCGTAAGGAATATGAAGGCATAGCATTTCATCGTTGCGACCTGAGTGTGAACTTTGCGTCGGTTACCATTCGCATCATAGACGACGTATGCTCACGACGCGCGTGCATGACCGGTACGAATGCAATGGTGGCGATTAAAAGAGACGCCATCCAAGTTGTCCGTCACAGTGGGGGCCTGTCATCGCAATTCTGTCCCCGAGCCGCTTGTCGTTCCAGGTTCCGTACTTGCGATTCAAATTTGCACTGTTTTCGCTTCGTTTACTTTTCGCGGCGAGTACTCCAGTTGGGTCCAAGTTGGGATGCCAAGTGGCTGCCAAGAATCTCGGCGGTAATACGGTTACCATCCTCGGTGAGGTGGCAATAGTCGGTATAGAATTCCAAGTTCTGTTCGACATCCAGTAGGTGTGCGTTGACATCTACAAAACCGCCGTCGTCGTCGAGCATCTGCTGGAGTTGAGCTGATAAATAATCATCAAAGAGATACCGATTAATTAGACGCCTGCGTGCCGCTTTGTCAGGTGCGGTGGTGTGGGCGTACATCACACGTTCCAGCCGGGTTTCGATTACAGAAAGCTGTTTGTTGGTGCCAACACGATGAAGTAGTGGTTGGAGACAGAATACGAACGTGGCATCGTCGCTTTCGACCGTTGCTTTGAAGTGCTTGACGGTCTGAAGAAATCTTGCGGAATTGTCAACGAACTCGTCTCGATACTTCATGTACTCGCTTTTGGATTCAGCGATTGGTGATGGCTCGCTAACGTGTGTGCTTGTGTGGAGTTTTTCGACGCCCAACCGCCGCGAGATGCGCTCCAGTACGTAGTAGGTATTGCTTCTTGCCAGCAGCGACTTTCGATAATGATTGTTCCACAGATCAACGTAGTCAGTGATAGCTGCTTCGGTGTCAGAATACGGGGTACCTGATTCCAAGGTAGCCAAATCATTATTGCCATCACAGCTAATGACGACGTCCGGTGAAAAACGCGATATCAAAGCCGAATAATCGATATGCGACTGATGAAGCCTGCGACCATACGATGCTGCTGTGATGACCTGAAATTTCGTCTCAGGAAATCTCTCGACAAGCCACGCCTTTAATTGGCCGGCAATGCTCGCACGATAGCTGTAGTTTCCCCACGGATATTTGTGCGCTGACTGGTAGCCGTCGGTTTGTCCTGCTCCGATCGCAGTCGATCCGCCCATGAGGAAGATGCGCACGACATTCTCGGGCTTCGAAAGGCCAACATCCGAATCACAGATGAATCCATGGCGGTCCAGAACGACGGGCGGATCGTCGGGCCCGCTTCCTATCGATGGGCCAAAGTCAAAGTTGGGCGTGTGACGGTAGACGGTGTACCCCGATAGAATCCGGTTGTAGGGGTATGACTCGCGTATCTCGCTGTGCCCAAAACCAAGTACAACGAGGTAGCAAGCAAACTCGATGAACACGATTGCTCCAACGGTAATTGCAAGGGCAATCTTTTTCTTGTGCCGCGTAAATCGGTTTTCTCGCTGCGGGCGATTCGAAACCATCAGTCCCTCCCATGCCATCTATTGTTTGCTTCGGGTGTATCATCTCGTCCGTCAATCACCGGTCGCAGTCACAAGTCACCAGAAACGGTTTACAACAGCATCCTGGCTCGTCTGTTCGAGTCTAAGCTTCCACCGCTACTCGCGGGAGTGGGCGGATCAGACGCCCACTCGAGACAGAATGAACCTGGCTGATCTCGACGATACCCGAACGTGCGCATGCATCCGCGTGACTGCGTTTGTTGCCCCAATGCTGACGAGGTCCTCAACATCGGATCACTTGCAGTGGCACCTCCAATGAATCTCGCGGCATAGCACCGGGCAGTGCTGATTGAATTTGGCGGCCTGCCAGGATACTCGGTTCATCCGTCGGATGGTTGTTGCCGGCTGCTCAACTAGCGACTCATTATCGCATTCCGCGTTGCATCTGGCCTGGGCATTCTATAGGCCAATATTAGCTGCGCGGTGATGGCTATAGGGAGACCGCATTCACTCGTGGTGTCCGATCAGCCGCTCTTTTGTGTAAGTACATGAGCTGGTCCACGGCGATCGGACAGGTTCCCGAGCCAGGTGCACGAGAGATCCCCCTTGCAACACTCCTCAATCGATGTCGATCTGGCCCATCGTTTCACGTATCAGTGTTTAGGTGTCAAAGGAAAGGTCCAGCAACTTGCGAGACATTGCGTGCAGCATGATCTTGGCTTCGGACGACCGCGCACGCTGGCTAAATTTGCACCATCCTTGTTGCGAAAGGGAACCTGCCGTCTCGCGGCATGTCTCCAACGCTCCCGATTCGCGGATCAACTCTGTTCCGTCGCGAACATTTGCCGGATCACTGCGCGACTGTTCGCAGCACAGAATATTGCGTAGCCGACCGCTTCGTTCCGCGTCGAGCATTCGCAGAGCCTTCGCGACCACGAAAGTCAGTTTGCCATTGGCTAGATCCTCGCCACAGACTTTGGTCCATCGCTTTGAAGTGCTGAAGTTGTGGACATCATCGACAATCTGAAATGCCACAGCGAAATCTCGTGCGAAGTCGATGCAGGCAGTTGTCGTTTGCGAATCGGCATCCGCGATCACGGCAGCAAATTCGGCCAGCCCCATCACTCCGGCCCCGGTCTTCATTGCGTACATTTGCAGAATTCGGTCATCCAGGTCATCACGCAGCCATTGTGCCAATCGATCACTGTTCATTTTTCGCGACCAGTAAATGTCGACGTTCTGACCACCATGCGCGCTCATCATGGTTCGCTCTCGAATGGCGTGCAAACGAAGGCGTACTTCGGGCGTTAATTTGGGGTGTTCCAGCAGCGATAGCGCGGGCAGGAAGTAGAGCAGATTGCCTGCGTTCAAAGCGACGTCGACACCGTAACGCAAATGCACGCAAGGCTGGCCTCGCCGCAACTCCGATTGATCTTCGATGTCATCGATGATCAGTGCCCCGGTGTGGATCAGTTCAGACATATTGCAAATCAGATCTTGATAGGGCTTCGAATCGACACCCAAAGCCTCCAACATCAGCAACCCAAAGACGGGCCGCCAACGTTTGCCACTGCGGTCGATCAGGTCCCAAACCGGACGCGAGATCATCTCCGTATAGGCCTCCGGTTCGTGTTTCCACGTGGCCGGCCCCATGATGCGCTCGACAGCAGATTCATCAAAGCGACGCGGCAAGTACTTTTCGAGACTACGGTCAACCTCCTGCCCAACACGTTTCAGGTATTGCTGAAAGTCGAACAAGTAACCGTAGCCATAGAACTCCCCGCGCGCACGACCCTGAACGGGCTGCCCGGCGATGATGCCCGTCACGGTTCCGGCACCCTCCCAGATGGCCCGCATCGTCCCAAAGCAGGGCACTTCCTGATCGTCCAACAGCGGTCGGAAAGTCAAACGGGCATCCCAATCCGGAATCTGAATCTCCCATTCGATCGGATGTTGAATGCGTGTGTCAGGACTCTCCCAAAACCGCAGCGGATGCAGCGCGAACTCGTGCGTTGATATTGTCTTGCCGAGTGATTGACGAAACGTCGCATGGCGAGCCACGACGTCGCCGCTTTTGGCTTCACGATGCAACATGATCACCAGGTCGGACCCGTCATCGAGATTGATCCCAAACCAGTCCCATCCCAGCAAACCGTCGACGTCACCAAACCACCCCGAGCCTCCCCATTGGTGATCGTGCCACGCTGATCCAGTGATGTGTTCTCGCGAATCGATCTGCCCGGTCACGTCGAGCCGCGGGTAGCAGTGATAGTCCATTGCGTCACCAAGCGGAACATTCTCCGGATCGCAAGAAACTTTCAATCGCGGTTGCGTCGCATTCATCCGCAACGAAACCTCTCGCCCAGTACCCGGTTCACAAAACGTGAGGTGAAATCCCTCAGTGATTTGCTTCAACTCCAGTCCGTTCCAAACGATAGAAAACGGCGAGGCGATGAATTGCTCGGGGCAGTCGACGAGTTGAATCGGATCGGGGGGGCCGTTTTGCCGAAGTTCTTCGATCAAAGCCTGTTGAACGTCAGTATCAACTTGCGCGCGGCTTTCCGTCAGCTTTTCGACGGCGCGCATCCGTGCGGTCTGGTCGACCCAAGTCTGGGCATGATGCGTTTGGTCGCGCTCGTTCAGTACGGTCAGCAAAAGTTGAAAGCAATTCGTCGCAGGTTCGTCATATTGCTCGAATCGATAGCGAAACAACGTCGCCATGAAATGGCGTCTATTGGTCGGTGCGGACTCGTAATGTCCCTGAAAAAACCACCACTCGATCAAGCACTCTTCATGCGCATCTTCCGATTCAAAAAGAGAATCTTGCGTTTTGCATTCGGGCGTTTGACGCATCATGATCCGATGAGCGAGCGAAGATCTTTGCCGATGTTTGTCGAAAAGGATTCGCGGTTTACAAGATAGAAAACAGGATGACGGGGTTAGCTATTTAAGCACGTGGCGTCTGGAGTAACAACTGTTTTGCCGAAGCGAACCTTGATGAAACATGCACAACGTTAAAGAAACTTGCACGTCGTCATCGTTCTGACGGTTGGCGTCGCCGATGATAATCAATGTCTCCGCGGCGACGGCGTCTTCAATGATCGATCGCTTTCACCCTTCCGCACTTCGGTATGCCGATCCCGCAGTCATCACTCGCATTGCGGCCCTGTGGCGACAAGGAATCCGGTGGGCCAAACCGTGCGAGGAATTAATTGTACAATGTCACAAACATTCGTTTCGTCAGGCTACTACTCGAAGACGTCGGACGTCTTGCAGTCAGGGCCCCGGGATCCAGAAAGGCAGGCAACGATCTCGCGTGAATTCAATGCCAGGGTGAATCGACGATAAAGCGTGGTCGCGCCATTGCGATCTGCGTCGAATCATTGCAGATGATGCGTAAAGACTTTCGTCGTGTGTTTGTCGGTCGCTCCGGCGAATGGGGCATTCCGATGAGTCGATCGTGTGCAGAGGACATTGATGCGATCGGCACTGGTGTAGAAACGGCATTTGAACCACGAATCAGGACGTTTGCAGTATCAACGGTCACAATCTCGAAAACCGTGTTTGCCTGATCACGGGTGGCGCGAATGGAATTGGCAGGGCAACGGCTCTCGCTTTGCTCGATGAGGGTGCACACGTGTATGTCGCGGACGTTTCAGCCCTGGGCATCGAGAACCTTCTGCAAGACTGTGCTGCATCCGTGCGCCAGCGACTTCATTGCCGATGCGTCGATGTGTCTGACCTGACGGAGGTGGAATCCTGGATCAGCAATGTCGCGAACTCGCACGGTCGCGTCGAAATTCTGGTTCATTGCGCCGCGCACGCCGATTGGAGCCGTGTGGACGATCAGTCCATCGAATCGATTTTACAGACGATGCGAGTTGGATTTGACGGGATGGTTCACTGCACAAAAACCGTGTTGCCGCTGATGCAAACGCAAAACTTTGGTCGGATTGTTTACCTGAGTTCCGTTGCGTCATCAATGCATTTGTTCCCAGGTTATGCGGCCTACGCATCATTGAAGGCAGCTACGGATGCTTGGACAAATATGCTGCGAATTGATTTGCGTGGTTCATCGATTCAGATCGCCAGTGTCCGACCAGGCGTGGTCAAAGAGACCGGATTTTTTTTGCGATCCGTTGATCGAGCCAACCTTCCGCGGCTATTTGACCTGCTGCCCGCGACAACGCCCGATGTTGTTGCCACGACGATCATCAAAGCCATCGGCAGATCGAATCGGACATACGTTGTCCCGCGTCGTTATCGATTGCTGGAATGGACTTACCGACTCGCACCGCAGCTGTCTCGATGGCTCTGTCGTCAGGGAACGAGCCGCAGGTCCGATATTCAGACGAGGGATGACGTGCGTTCATGAGTCAGCGGCAAACCCAAGCGACGGAAGCATCGTCGAGCGATAAAGATTATCCCAATCCACCCTGGAGACTCGGCGGCCAGCAATGGGCGGCCTTATTCAAAACAGATCGTCCCGTTCAAATGAGTGACGCGGTATTGCTTGGAGCCAAACCGATTTTTTCGCATCGGCTTGGCGTGGCTTTACTGCATTACACATCGGGGACGTTATCCTACGACGAACTGATCGTCAGTGTGCCGGTGCGGATCGGTTGGTTGCCCTGTCTTTGGATTCGCGACATTTGGGTCAGTGACGTTCGGGCGCAGCTTGGAGGAATTCATATTTGGAACCTCCCCAAGCAGATAGCAAGGTTTGACTGGGACGGCGATAACGTAACGGTGGAGGACGACGATGGTTTGGTTGCAAAGTTGCACGTGCGCTGCGTGCGTACCCATTGGCCTTGGGCGATTTCAGTTTTATCGATCGCCGGATCAAGAAACGGAAGTTGGAAGACTGCGACGGCCATTTGGCGTGGACGTGTTTCACTGGCCAAACCTGTCGTGGAAGCGTGGTCCGAACGATTTGACGAACGACTCGTCGTTGGGAAAGGGTTCGGTTTTAGCTCGTCGCGTTTTCAGATGACCGTAAAGGACGCAAAGCAGCGGTAGACGCGGTCTCGTAACTGCAAGTTGGCGGCATTCGGGTCAGTCCCCAATAGCCGCTGGCGGTCCGAAGCTTGCTTTGCACTATTGGAGGCTGACCCCGTTTTCCGCCAGTCAATGGATGATGCCGACCGATTTATTAGACGGTGCCTTGGTCTCGCCGCAGAGGCTCATTTAGTAAAGACGAAAGCCACGATGAGGTCTATCGTCACGTCGGCAATTTGCGATGTTGATTGCTCATGCAACCAAAACACTCCGTGGCTGAGCGGATGAAAAAACCGTCATGGAGAACCTTGAAGTGATCGGTTGCAATCTGTGAACGATGTCGCGATCAACAATATCGGAGCTGAGTACTTGTTGTTCCGAACATATGGTGACATGTTTGTTGCCGAGCGGCTTTGATGTTGGGCGTGCCGCAAGATATCGGTTTTACAGTCTGCGCAGTTTTTGGACTGAGGTGTTAGTTTTCTG
>JABDKS010000109.1 GCA_013002105.1 Pirellulaceae bacterium
GGCGATCAACGTCTTCTGTTCGCCCTCCCCGTTGGCTCGCTTAGGCTCACCACCGACCCTCCCGCGACAGCGTGTTTTCCAATGGAAAGTCATATGCGCGGGAGGGTAAAGTGTTGATTGCAAAAGCCGACTTGTGGGTAAAGACTGGAACACGGAGGCCTGCTACACATCGCATTTGCAAGAGAATAGCAAAGCTGATGTCGTTTTGTTGGCTGCGGGAGCTCAAGTCAAGCTTTGTGACGGGACGTCCGAACAGAATTCGAGTGCAAACGACTTGATTCGGACGACACCGATTCGTGCGGGTACGCATAATGAAGTGAACTGACTGAGCAAGCGTTTGCGTGTGCCACTGGCAGCCGATTTTTCGATGTGGCTAGATTTACTGATGAGTCGGCAGTTTCTCTACCATGGGGTCTTCCTGTGAACACAATCGAGACTCAAGCGACGACCTGTTGTATCGTCGGCGGCGGCCCTGCCGGCATCTTCCTGGGCTACCTGCTGGCCCGGGCGGGAGTTGATGTGATCGTTTTGGAAAAGCATGCAGATTTTTTACGCGACTTCCGTGGTGACACCATCCATCCGTCGACCTTCATGTTGTTGGATGAACTTGGATTGCTGGAAGAGTTTTTGCCGCTGACCGATTTCCATGCCAAAACGCTCAAGGTGAATATTGATGGTCGAGAATTCCTGGGACCCGATTTTTCCAGACTCAAGACGAAGTGCAATTTTATTGGGTTCGTTCCGCAATGGGATTTCCTGAATCTGTTGGCAAGCAAGGCCGCGGAGTTTTCGACATTCGAGTTGAGGATGAATACACAGGGCGTGGATGTGGTCCGCACCGGTTCGCGGATCACCGGTGTGCAATGCGTCACGGCAAACGAATCGGGTGAGAATCGCTACTGCATCGATGCCGATTTGGTCATCGCTGCGGATGGTCGGAAATCGACCATCCGATCCGCGACATCGCAGCGTGTGCAGGAGGTCGGGATTCCCATCGATGTCCTGTGGTTTCGTCTCAGCCGTCCCGACGTCGATGACAGAGAAACACTGGCGTGGCTGCGTGACGGCCATATGTTGATCACCATACCGCGTCGCGATCATTTTCAGGTGGCGATGGTGATCCAAAAGGGCGGGTTGGAGTCGCTAAAAAAAGCTGGCATCAAATCCTTCCACGCTGTAATCGCAAAGGTTTGCCCACCGTTGGCGAATGCTGCAAGGAACCTGACGGGTTGGTCAGAGGTAAAACTGTTGAGTGTGCAAATCAATCGGCTCTCCAAATGGCACGAAGAGGGACTGTTGTTGATCGGGGACGCCGCCCATGCAATGTCGCCGGTTGGCGGAGTTGGAATCAATTTGGCGATTCAAGATGCCGTTGCGACCGCCAACCTACTGGCTGAGCCATTGCTGCGTGGGACAATTACTCAAGAGGATTTGGCTGCTGTGCAAAAACGCCGCCAAGGGGCTGCTCACAAAACGCAGCGATTACAGCAATTCATCCATCGACAACTTTTTTCCGCCGGCCGCGGTCCCGATCAGCCATTCGCACCACCGAACTATTTGAAATGGATTGTACGACCGCTGGCTCCGTTGTTGCGTCGGTTGGGGGCCCGCTGGATCGGAATGGGTTTTCAGGTCGAGCACATCCGTCGTGAACTGATCGACGGGCACCGAGACAATTTGTGACGCTGAACGTTCTTGTTGGCTCCGTCACAGGTGCCGCGCCCATTCGTGAGAGCGCGGCACCATGCATTTTGGCTGCTCGATTCTCTAGGTCCCATCTGGTCGGCATGACCAGTGTCGCGGCGGTGAACGCGACTGTCCGGGGCCACTGGACACGATCGATCTGGCGAATGGCGTTGTTCGTTTCGCAGTTCGTTTAGTCTCGTAAAAACGCCCTGGCGCGTTGGTCGTCCGGAACCGCCAACATTGCATCGTAAGCGTCTTCGTGGCTGTGGTACGGACCGGGATCAATGATCACGCCCCGCGCCGCACTGGCGACGACTTCAGCAGACTTGTTCTCGGGCACCTCGGCTACCATCAAACCGTCTTCGGTTTCAATGACGATGTAGTACATCATGACTTGTCCCTCCACGAAAATGGTGCATGCGAAATGTTCAGCGGTCGTCAAGCAAAATGAACTGCCGCTGAGTGTCGAAATGGGGTGTCGAAATGCAGCGGTCCGGCTCGGGGCAGAATGCCTCGAATGAACCGCCTTGGTTATCGTTTCGTAAAAAGACAATTAGGCAAGTCCGTATATGGTCCGATGAGGGGGGGAATGCGTAGTGGTTTCTTTAGTTTCGACTGATCCTGCGTGGGCAGCACACGTCAACTCGATTTCCGATGACGGCTCGGTGTCAGACTCGATTCATGATGACTCCGACACTTTGGGTGTGTACTTGGAGGAAATGGGTCGAACGTCTCTCCTGACTCGCGATCAGGAGCTCGAATATGCAGTCGAAATCGACGACGCGCGTCGACTATTTCGGCGCGACCTTTTGCGGATCGGGTTCGTGCTGCGTGCCGCCGTGGTCGATCTGAGGCAAGTTGCCCAAGGTGATGTACGGGCCGATCGTGTACTGGACTATTACTCCAGCGACCAGGAATCCAAGGCTCGCCTGCTGGGGCAGTTGCCGCAGAACCTGTCGACTCTGGAGGGTCTCTTGGATCAACAGGACGTGGACTATCGGATCGCGGTGGCGCCGAATACTTCAGCGCGTCGTCGAAACCGCGTATACGCGCGGTTCGTCCGGCGTCGCGAGCGGGCTATCCGATTGATCGAAGAGTCGGGTTTGCGGTTTGAATGCATCATGAAGCATTATGCGACCGTCCAGGAATGGGGCGAATTGACGGGAAGTTCGCAACGCCCCGGCAGTTTTGAGCAGTTCGCATTGCAGTCACACCAGACTCCGGAGCGGTTTGGGCGCCGAGTGAACCGACTTCGTGCCAACTATCAACGTTACATCGAAGCCAAAAAAGATCTGACGGAGGCAAACTTACGCTTGGTGATCTCGATTGCCAAGAAGTACCGGCACCGCGGCGTTCCGTTTCTGGATTTGATTCAAGAAGGAAATGCTGGATTGATGCGTGCGGCGGAAAAGTATGACCATCACAAGGGCTTCAAGTTTTCGACTTATGCCACTTGGTGGATTCGCCAGGCGATTACGCGAGCGACAGCGAGACAAAGTCGCACCGTCACTTTGCCACAGCACGCCATTGGAGGAATGACCAAGGTTTTAAAAACCACGGGCCAGCTTCGCCACGAGCTCGGCCGAAATCCGACGCGGTTGGAACTGGCGGCAGCGGTTGGGATGACCGATCAGCAACTCAGGACGGTCGAGCACAGCACCAGTGCGACGGTCAGCTTGGACGTTCCCGATGGCGAACAGACACCGATCGGTAGTCGATTGGCGGACGGAGGATCCAATTGTCCGCAAAGCCGAGCAGAGGATCTGGAGCTGGAACGACGCGTCACAAAACTGCTTGCGCAATTGCAACCGCGGCAACGCGATGTCTTGCGCCTACGATTCGGATTGGACGATGGCGTGTCGCGAAGCCTTGCGGATGTCGGACGAGTCTTTGGGATTTCCCGCGAACGTGTCCGTCAGATTGAACGCAATGCGATGCAAAAATTGGTCAGCAGCCCGGAGATCGGTGGGCTGACGACGTTCTTGGGCGAGGACTAACCGCCCACAACGCCAATGTATCGCTAGTTTCGAGGTCGCAGCGTGAGGGTTTGCGCCAACTGAAACGCTTGCCTGCCCAGTTTTGATGAACACGCATACATCAGCCGCGCGGTGATATGACAACGAATCGGTCGACCCGAATGGGCACATGTCGCTTTCATTTCGCACAGAAAGCGGCGGTCGCATTTCTTTTTGTCGACACCTGGGATGACGTAGCATGCGTCGTGACGTCGACAAGCCGGACGGAAATCGGCATTCCCGGATCCTTGCGGAATCAAATTACGAATCGGCCCCTGCAAACTGGATGGGCCACAGGGACAGGAGTCCGTGCCAACGGCGGGGACAGTCAGAGTAAAAAACACCAAGAGGCTGAAAACAAAAAGACGAAACACTAAACAGCTCCAACAGACTCCCGCGATTTCACTACCTGTAAAACATACCGCGCAACAGCACAACGATCGCCCGCGTGCGGTTTCTTATTGATGGATCGGTGCAAAAGCGTAGCGGTGATTCCGCGTTTCGTACATGCAACGGTTGCAGGTGACGACGGGCGTTTCCGACTACAACGCGCGACTGAATACCGCGGTGCACAAACTTTGATTTTCAGCAAAAGTAATCGGGCACAACGGTCGGGGCTTCGCACCAACGATGTTGGGCACCAAGCGTCGCGCCGGTCACCTGATAGTCACCGTCCTGCTTCGATCGCTGCGTCGCGGCAAGCATCGGTGGCGGAAAGCGGGGTCCGCGTTCGGGGGGATGCGGTAAGTGCTGGTGATCAATGCTGATCCAGCACCCGCGACTGTCAATCTGGCCTGAATCGGCTGAAAATACGCATTGACATATCGTGATATCACGATACATTAAAGAACAACAGGGGTTGAGCCGACCGCGCTTGCGACGTTCAACGCCTTTCGTTCGCGACATCATGTCGTATCGTCGCGACAGTACGATGCTTGAAACGGGAGTGGCGCGTTGACAGTATTCAGCAGCATCAGCGTTGAACGATTAGCCGAATTAGCGGGCCAAAGGGACCTCGACGTGATCGATGTCCGAACGCCGGTGGAGTTTGCCGAGGTCCACGTGGAGATGGCTCGCAATGTGCCACTGGACACGCTGGATCCAGCAACCGTGATGCAATCGCGGCGTGGTTCCGGGGACGATCCGATCTACTTGATCTGCGGGAGCGGCAATCGGTCGGGTCGTGCTTGCCAAAAGGTGGTTGATGCCGGCTTTACCAATGTCATCAATGTCGATGGCGGAACCACCGCTTGGGTAAACGCCGGGCTGGGGGTTGTGCGTGGCAAAAAAGCGATTGGGCTGGAGCGACAGGTCCGAATCGCGGCTGGATTCTTGGTTGTGCTGGGGGCCGCACTGAGCGTGTGGAATCCGCTGTTTGTGATTTTGTCTGGCTTTGTGGGTGCGGGGCTAATGTTTGCCGGGATCACGGATACGTGTGCCATGGGAATGCTTTTGGCAAAGATGCCGTGGAATCAGGTTCGTGGCAAAACGGCATCGTGCCGGGTCGACAAATCGTCGTCGGTCTTGCCGCAGGGGTGAACGGCATTGGTCTTATTGTCCACGTGCGTCGGTGATGGCGCAGAACATGGAATCGGCCTTGGATCGGCCCAGGGTCGCAGACCGCGCCGAACATGCCTGTCAGTGCATTCCCAATTGTCGCAAACCGAAAGGCTGACGGGTATTCTTATCTGCTCAGCATTGAGTGAGAATTTACTGAGAGGAAACCGATGATCGATGCGGGAGGGTCAAGTGGGTCGAGTCGTGGAAATGTTGAGCGCGATCAATGGCAGCGACGCTACGAAGTCGGTGATACGGGCTGGGATCGAGGCAACGTTCACCCGGCGCTGACGCGATGGCTCCATGATGAAGCGATCCAACCTTGCAGGGTCTTTGTCCCTGGATGCGGGCGAGGTTACGAGGTTGTCGAATTGGCGTCGCGTGGGTTTCAAGTGACCGCAATGGATTTTGCCAGAACGCCTGTGCGCGAGCTAACAAAACGTCTGGTCGCCAACAATTTGATTGCGGATGTGTTGCGCGAAGATGTTTTACGCTATGCGACAGACGAATGTTTTGACGCGATCTATGAACAAACCTGCTTGTGTGCATTGGAGCCAAAGCGTTGGCCAGCCTATGAAAGAAGATTGGCGAGCAACTTAAAAGCCGGTGGTAAACTTTTTTCGCTTTGGATGCAATCTGATCGGCGGGATGCACGACCCTATCACTGCGAGGTCAAAGAAATGCGTGAGCTTTTTTGCGAGAGCCGGTGGGATTGGCCCGACGAATACTTTCAGGTGGATCATCCGGCCGGCATGCGTGAAATCGCGATGATCTTGCATCGGCGTGATTCGTAGCTGATTCGTTTGTCACTGTTCGACGGCGTTGTTAACGACGGCTACGAACTGGTTGTTGCAAATTCGCGGTAAAACGATTCGATGTCCGATGCGTGCCCCATCAGAATCAGCGTGTCAGCAACGTTCAGGCGAGATTCGGCTGACGGATTAAAAATCAGTTCTCCATCGGGCCGTTTGATCGCAATGATCAACAATTTGTGACGCTTGTGCGCTTGCGTGTCCACGACGGATTTACCGGCAAATCCACTATCGGGTTTCACTTCGATCTCGTCAATTTCTAAATCGACAAAAGCACTTTCAGCAGCGAGTTCGAATAGGTCAGCGGTCGAGGGCCGGGTGACCATTCTTGCCATTTGTCGTGCCCCGATCACAGCCGGCATGACAACACGATTCGCACCGGCCTGTCGAAGTTTCTTTTCTGATGTTCGCTGCTCGGCGCGAGCGATAATCTGGAGTTCTGAATTCATGCCTCTGGCGGTCAGGGTAATGAAAACGTTGTCGGCATCGCTTGGCAGGGAAATGACGAGTGTCTTGGCGTGCGTGATTCCGGCACCATTGAGCACTTCTTCGTCCGTGGCATCTCCGATGACGTGAATGGCGTCGCCGGCTACGTTTTCGTCGGCCAAATCTGGATTGCCATCGATCACGACCAGCGAGCGATTCTGGGATCGCAATTCATTGGCAAGATGACGCCCCATGCGTCCGTATCCGCAAATGATCACATGATCACGTAACTTTCGAAGTTGTTGATTCAATCGTCTAGTTCCTAAAAGTCGGTCAATCTCGCCTTCGAGCATTAACTGCATGAGTCCACCGAATGTGTAAACCGCTGCGGTCATCCCGGACAAAACCACGAAAATTGTGAATAACTGCAGCGTCGTCCCTAGCTCACTCTGTTCACTGTATCCGACCGTGGAGATGGTGATGACGACCATCCAGATTGCGTCGACCCATTCGTAATCGCCCAACAGGCGATAGCCGAGTACCGCGATGGCAAAGACAGCGACAAGTACCACACCGCCGCGAAGGATCCGGTGCAGCGGTGTCTTCCTACGATAAGTATCGATGTTGCGTTGCATGCAGTTGCTGTCGGCTCGCCTTGTCCATCCATTGGGGCAGTTTTTGAAATGTCGTGGTCTATTGCGCGCGAGGAAAAGGGGTCAGGAATCAATAGTGCGAAGCACCCATCGGGCCATTTGGCTATTGATTCCTAACCCCTTTACCGGCTCTGACCCCTTTTCCGGCTCGTCCCACATCAATCGTAAAAATGCTAAGGGGTGATTCCTATTGAGGAACTTCCACACCTGGCGGCGATCCCGAGGCAAATCGACTCTAACTGTCGGCCGTATCGCTGTTTGTATGTTGTGGGCATTGGGGAACGAGTTTTGCCACGACACACGTTACATTGTCACGAGCCTGTCGTGATAGCGCATCTTGGATCAGCGCCTCGACGCAATCTTTTGGGTCATCCATGGCAGCCAGGCGATCGGCGATGTCCGTGTCGGAGAGTTCATCCGTCAATCCATCCGACGTGACTAACAACTCGTCACCTTCGTGCAACGTCTGTTGATGCCAATGAGGTGTTTCGCGAACACCCTTTGCGGACAGGCTATTGGTGACCACGTGACGCCAATGATGCTTGGGAACTTCGTCAGCGGTAATAACGCCAGCGGACATTAACGCTTGAACCAACGATTCGTCCGTGGTGAGCTGTTTGATTTTTTTGTCGTGGAATAGATAGATTCGGCTGTCGCCAACATGGGTAAAAAACAACTTCCCATCCGCGACGACGGCGACGGCAAGTGTGCAGCCCATCTTGTCGAACTCAGGATTCTTTCGTCCGACCGCCCGCATCTCATTCTGGGCGGCGCGTAAGGCGGCTTCGAGCCCGAGTTGGAGTTGCTCTGGGTCGTCCGTCCCGTGCGAAAAGGTTTCACGCAAGTGAGCTGGGATCGTGTCGGCTGCGATTCGACTAGCGAGCGCTCCACCGTCTTGCCCGCCAAGTCCATCAACGACAACGTACATTGCCGCCTCATCGTCACAATAACATGCATCTTGGTTGTCACGGCGTCCGCCGGTCACCGAACGGGCCGCAGATTCAGTCCGTAGCAGTTCTGCGTCGTCGTCGTCGTTATGGGGTTGCTTGTCGTGTTGTACGCCAAGCAACAACTCGCGAAGTTTCGCCGGCCAGGAAAGATTTGCACGTGGTTCATCTGCAGGCATTAGAAGTATCTTTCGCGGGGAGACCAACTGGCGATCGATCCTGCATGGCGAATCAACACGCTCCGCTCGAGCGGAGAGCGATTGATCACATCATCCATACGATCGGACAAATTTGGTTGAATTAAAATGCGAACTTAGCGCTTTGGGATGTCTGTGTCGCCGGAATGCTCTGACGATGATGACGCGATATCCATACGCTGCAACTTGCGTGTCGCAAGACATACTTGGTAGTGCTGCCCAGGATCAATTCGCTCAATAGACCGTGCCCTGTATCGCCGAGCACGATCAACTGGCTGCCACTTTCATCCGCCGATTGAATGATGGCGTCACCGACGTGATCGCCGTGAGCTAACTGTGCGTCGATGTTCGCGATGGTTGCGGATAATGATCCGATCAGAGCATCAACGCGTTGTCGTGCGCGATCGGCTTCGTTTTCGATCTGATTTTGAATGACGACCGAGTGACCTGGTGCAAAGAAACTTGACGATGGTACGACCGCCAAAGCGGTCACTGATGTGTCCTCGGGCCAGCGGAAATGCTTCAACTCGGCGGCGGCTTCTGTTGAACTCGCAGAGCCATCATAGGCCAATGTGATTTTCAGCGGTTGGTCTAATTGCGAAACCTGTTCGTCGTCCGTTCTGACGACTAAAACCGAGCACTTCGCATGCGTGGCGACGGTATCCGAAACACTCCCGAGCAAGATCCGTCCGATCGCGGAGTGCCCGCGCGCGCCAACGACAATCAAATCCACATCCAGTCTTTCTGCATGCTGCAAAATGCAATGAGCTGCGTTTCCGTCACCCTGAATCGTTTCCACACTGCCTTTTGCCCAACGAAACAGTTCGGTCAACTCGTGATGATGCGAAT
>JABDKS010000149.1 GCA_013002105.1 Pirellulaceae bacterium
GGGCAACTGGGTTTTTGGGCCAACAAGCTAGTTTTGAATTCGCGACGTGCGAGCCGAAGTTCATGGCCGTGTATCAAAGACGCTCCGGTGAAGCGTTTCCCGCTGCAGGCGTTAGACCACTGCCAACTGATTGATCATTCCATCAGCCGGAGGGGCCAAAGAATTGGAACGAACATTGCAGCTAGTGAAAGCCACGGTCGCGTGGGCAAAAAATTCAGTCGAACCTCGACCCTGTCCACTTAGTCGTCGCCCTTTCTTTCGGTATCGCGATTCAGGTTTTCTTGAATCCATTTCGCCAGAGTTCCGCTACCTCTTCCGAAACCACCCGGCAAGTTTCGAAGATCACGCGTCTGCGCTCTTGGTGGAGCGCCCCAATGCGACGGGTAAATCTTTCCATTTGGCGACTTAAAAATCTCACCATCTGTGACCTGCAAGCCGGTGACCGAGACGATCCATCGCTGCTGAACCTCAACTCCTTTACGACGCTCCAGGCTGCCGCGCACGATCACTTTCTTGCCGGTCAGCATTTCCGCAGCCTGTCGGATTTCGGCCTTCTTGCCCAAGTCCAACTCCCAGGTAATCCCTTTCGCGGTGATGGTTGTGCCGGTCGTCTCACCGCCGATGGCAATGATGCCGGTGCGGAGTGTGCCGACGACTGTGACGTTGATGGAATCTTCGATTTCGGGCCTCTTGTCGGCGGCAAAGACTGTTGAGCTAAGGAAAAGGAACACGGCTAGATGGCGTTGTCGTTTCATTGCGATTTGGTCCTGCAAGCTTGAGGGAATTCAGGTCAGTGCTGTAATCGTTCATCGTAACCAAACATCTCCTTTGCTGACTTGCCTACGAAGCCATCGTCAAGGATTTCAAAGTGGTCTATTGAGACTTGCGAAGGGTGTGCCACGCCGCAAGCACGACTTAATTGCAGTAATTCTTTGCGCAATGTTACGATGTAATTCGCGAACCGATTTGCTTTGTGCTCCGGGTTCAGGCCACGCATCAGCCAGCGATTCTGCGTCGCAATTCCCGTCGGGCAATGCCCCGTGTGGCAGCGTTGTGCCTGGATGCAGCCAAGGGCCAGCATCGCTTCGCGGCCGACGTTGATCGTGTCACAGCCCAAGGCAAATGCTAACAATGCGTTGTCGGGAAAACCGAGTCTACCGGAGCCGACAAATACAATGTCGTTGTGGAGATCGGCATCCACAAAGATGCGGTAGACACTACTCATGGCTAGCTTGAATGGAAGCGCTACGTGGTCAGAGAAAACGAGTGGCGCCGCTCCCGTTCCGCCTTCGCCGCCATCAATCGTGATGAAGTCGACACTCCGCCCGGAGCTACTTATCTGCTGAACCAGTTCGTGCCAAAAAGCCATTTGGCCGACCGCTGCCTTGATGCCGACCGGTAATCCACTTTCGTCGGCAAGTCCTTCCACAAAATCAAGCATCGAATCGACATCGCGAAACTCGGCGTGCGATGCAGGGCTTGCACAATCCCGGCCCATTGGAACGCCGCGAATTTTCGATATCTCGGGTGTAATCTTCGCAGCCGGCAGCAACCCGCCTCGACCCGGCTTGGCACCCTGGCTTAATTTGATCTCGATGGCTCGGATTGAATTGGCGGCAACAACGTCGCGAAACCGATGCATGTCAAATCGTCCTTCATTGTTTCGGCAACCGAAGTAACCCGTCCCGATCTGCCAGACCAGATCACCACCATGTTGATGGTGCGGCGAAACTCCGCCTTCGCCCGTGTTATGAAGACATCCCGACAACCGAGCCCCGCGATTGAGTGCCTCAATGGCGGCACCGCTTAACGACCCATAGCTCATTGCCGAGATGTTCACCACCGAGCCAGGTCGAAACGCCTTGCGGCGGCGTCGATAAGCTCCCAACTCTTTTGCACACGGAATCCGAAACTCGGGATCAAAATCGTCCTCGCCAGGCTGAGGCTCATTCAATGGAAAAGCCGAATGCCGAATGATCAAGTAATTCGGCGATCTCTCCATGTCGTTGTCGGTACCAAAACCAAAGTAGTTGTTTTCCTTTTTCGAGGAGGCATACACCCATCGTCGTTCGTCACGGTTGAAAGGACGTTCCTCATCATTGTTGGTAACGATATATTGTCGAAGCTCCGGCCCAATGGCTTCCAACCAATATCGAAAATGGCCAAGGATTGGAAAGTTGTGAAGAATGGCGTGTTTTTTTTGCAGCAGGTCATACGCAATCCAAATGGCGAGTGCCATAATCGTAAAGACAATGGTGGATACCAGCCAAGACATAGTTCATGTTCTCGTTAGCGGACTCGGCGCAAAGTAACGTCACACGAATTCAATATGGCCGATGCAGAAACGGCCCGCACCCGTTTGTTGATTCCTTTGCTCTCGTTCCACTGAGCACTTTCGGATTCGCTGGACCAGCCAAGAGACTTTGTATTTGAGCGCGCACGTGTCATGTTGGAAAGACGCTTCATCACGGCGGTCGTTCGATTTGCAGCTAACGAAATGCCGCTTGCGAGATTGTATCGTTCGGGAATCCCGGTATTCGATCCAACGTGTGGCGTGGAAGAATCAAATGAGCATTTCGGCAACCCAATTGCGATCTTTCATTGGCAACCAAGTGACGTGAATCGAGATCGATTCGGGTTTAATCGCCGGAACTGGACGAAGGCGACAAGACGACCGCACCGTACGGCGGTTATCGAACCGTTTTGTCTGTGTCGGCGTTCGCGACTCAGATGACGTGTGCTACAGTCAGGCTACTCGTCAGTTCGACCGAACCAAGTTGCAGTCATGCTTCGTCGTTTTGATCTGGGCATTCACGTCCGGCGTACTGTCAAAACGCACCGTCAGTTCGTTGTCTAAACGCTGATGATGAGAGGCAGCTATCGAAGACGTCGTTCGGGAAGGCGATTCCCGAAATCTAGTCATTCAAACGACTTGTTTGCAGCGGTCGAATAGCAGGGCGGGGGTTTTCAGTCCGATGGCAAGGGCGGCACAGATGAGACCGGTCTTGATCGCGTTGACGGACGATTCGACCAGCAGTTGGCTTGTATCAGCATTCTCCGTTGCGACGCCGTCCATCAGTCCCGCCACTTGAAGCAATGTAACCATGGTTCCAAAGGCGAAGGTACCGGGGACCATGGGGATCACCGCAGGTATCGCATAAATTGGGGCGGGAATACACTGCCGTCGCTCAAAAACACGTGCCGCCAATCCGATCGTCATAGCGGAAAAGTAGGTTGCGACCTCGATGGATGCAAAGTCGCTCTGCCCATTGCTCATAAAGATGGTACGCACAACGTGACCCATGGCGCCAAAAAACACGCAAATCGGCAGTGTGCGCATCGGAACATTAAACAATATCGCAAACCCTGCGGTTGCCAGTCCCGACCAGCACAGGTCGGCAAATAGCGACCGCGGCGGAGAGAAATCGTGCCATAGATTGTTGAGCCCGGCGATATCGATCGCGATCGCCAATCCGAGCGCGATTCCAATGGAGACCAATGC
>JABDKS010000165.1 GCA_013002105.1 Pirellulaceae bacterium
GGTTAAATAATCGGATGCTCCCAAGGTAAATCCCATTTCGCAATTATCGACGATCGATACGACAATGACCGGAATCATCATCGTATCGGGGTCGGATTTCAACGTCTGCAAAACACTCCAACCGTCAAGCGTCGGCATCATGACGTCCAGCGTGATTGCCATCGGACGCAGCTCTTTGGCCATTTCGATGCCCATTCGTCCGTCGGTGGCGGTGAATACTCGAAAACCCTCGGCCGTTAGATACCGTGCCAGCACCTCACGCGCCGCAGGATCATCGTCGATCACCAACACGGTGGCGGCCTCGCGATTGGGCTTGGTCCGGTTGGGGATATATTCGCCACTGCCGCGATCAATCAACGCATCATCATCGTCCTCATTTGCTTCTGCCACGTAAGTTGCCGGCAACGACAGCGTAAATCCTGTTCCCTCGCCAAGGACACTTTCCACGTTCAATTTGCCTTGCAGCATACTTGCAAAACAGTTGGTAATCGTCAGGCCGAGTCCGGTTCCTCCGAATCTTCGCGTCGTTGATCCTTCGGCCTGCGAAAACGCTTCGAAAACAATCGAAAGTTGCTCCGGCGTCATTCCGATGCCGGTGTCCCGAACTTCAAAGTCGACCCACTCTCGATCGTCGCGATGGGCGCGTTGCACATGCAATGAAATGCGACCGTCACGAGTGAACTTTGCCGCGTTGGACAACAGATTCAGCAGGCATTGACGAATTTTTGACTGATCTGAATGCATTTGGCCCAGTTGACTGTCGCAGCGAAGATGAAACTCGTTGTTGTTCGTGGCCATTAACGGACGCACCGTGGTATCCACGTCACGCACCAAGGCGTTCAATGAGATCTCCTCCGCAAACACCTCCATCTTTCCAGCTTCGATCTTTGAAACGTCCAGGATATCGTTGATCAAACTCAGTAGATGCTGTCCCGATGAACGGATCTTCTTTAAATCCGGTACAAAGCTTTCTTGCTGTGCATCGACCAGTTCTTCTTCGAGCAACTCGCTGTAGCCAATGATGGCGTTCATCGGGGTTCGCAATTCGTGACTCATGTTGGCCAGGAACTGACTCTTCGCCACGCTGGCTTCTTCGGCCTTGTCCTTCAATTCGATCAGTTCTTCGTTCTTGATCGCCAATTGCGAGGTCCGCTCGATCACCTTGCGTTCGACCTGCGCGTTGACGACCTCCAGTTCGGCACGGCGCGTAGCGATCTCGCGCATTTCCTGTGTGCTTCGGATACATGCCGTGATCAAGAACAAATCTTCGAAGACAACCCAACCGGCGTGCTCCATCGCTCGCAGCGGAGCGGGCGAGAGTACTCCAAAAACGCTCTCGGGCCAGTACAGACCACGCACCAAGTGATCGACCAAAACGACAACCGAAGCGACGATGATGACGGGCCAGTCACGGTAAAACGCTAAAAACGCGAGTGATCCGAAGATATGAAAGTGGGTTTCGATTCGGCCACCGGTCAAATGAATCAAAAGCGCCGAAAACAACATCTGTGCGATCGCAATCGCAAATCGCGTGGTTCGTGATCCCGGTCTGAGATATACCAGAGCAACCGGGAATACAGTGATCAAGCCTCCAATCACGACAGCCGCCCAGACATGCAAATGCACGGCGCTCATCGATCCAGACCATGTCCGCGGCGAGATCAGCAGCGCAGCGGCGATGCCTGCCAAAAATTGAAATACGAGCAGGCCCGCAAAAATGCGATCAATCTTGACACAGTAAGATCGGTGGTGCTGAGCAAACCAGCTCGCCGCGCGGTCCGCGATACGACCTCGCGTCTGTTTGTCCAAATCGTGACCGGCGAGACTTCCGGCGGCAGTGGTCATTGGTTCGATCCTGCGTTAGCGTCGCTTGCAAACAGACAGCAACCATAAACACTGCTTGAATCCGACGATGGCGGAGGGTCGGCGATCGAAAGTAATCGGCGTAGTGTCAAGGATCCGGCGCTATCGCCGTGATGCCCGCGGCCGGCAGTGATTCCGCCTGCGAATTCCAGCCGGCCACCGGTCCCGTACAACAAAACCTGTCCTGAAGTCGCTACACCGAATCGTCGCGCCTCGCGCTGCCGATCATCCATGACGACCGCGACCGGCATCGACCTGACCGATCGCGTCAAATCTGTTTCGACAAAACTTGATGCCACGTCTGGCGGCTGAGTGATGATGACTTGGCAATGAACGTCTTGCGGCAGATGAACAAGCAATCGATCCAGTTGAGCAACGGTCGCACGCGAGCAGGGGCATCGAGGATGCAGCCAGACCAATAGCTGTTTGCTCGAGTCGCTACTCGCAAGTTTTGATGTCGACGGCCATTGATCCGGCGCATGCGCATTGGGCCCGGGTGTTGACTCGTACGTCCACAAAACCGTCATCGCGCATAACGAAACGGTCAACCAGATTGCAAACGCTAGAGAATACATAATGCGCATGGACGTTATCCAAAGACGATCCAAAAGCGAACTGAGAAACCAAGCCCGTGGACCAAAGCGATTTTCCACTCGAGATCCCCACACCATTGCGGGACGTGGACTGTGGAACTTGACATGCTGACAATGGATGTCAATCGAACGACCCACTGAAATTATAGTGGACCTGTTGATCGGCAATTAAGCGTCGATCGACACATTTCACTCAAATACGCTTCCCAACTGCCCCACTACGCGTAAAGAGACGCTTGGAACCACCGCAAAACAGAACAGAAACATGAAAGTTTCCGCGTTGCACGACATTGTGCAGAGATAGACTTCGCAATGACGATGATGCGCCGATTGCGTTGCTTGAGCTGGCTTCGCTACCGAGCGACGTCCGTGCCA
>JABDKS010000206.1 GCA_013002105.1 Pirellulaceae bacterium
GTTGCTGCGTCCTGACAACTCGCTGACCAAAATTCGTCGCTCGTTACCAACCAAGGATGGATCAATGTGCTCGTAGGTCTTGGATGCTTTATTGATGGCATGCACATGCATTCCCCCCTTGTGCGCAAAAGCGCTTTGACCGACGAACGGCTGCCCGTTTCGCCATTGCAAATTCGCTGTCTCGTAGACAAACCGACTCAGTTCGGTCAACGATTGCAGTGAATGACCGCTCAGGACGGCATAGCCCTGTTTCTTCAGTGCCAAGTTTGCCATCACCGAAATCAGATCGGCGTTACCGCAACGTTCGCCAATCCCATTAATTGTTCCTTGCACCTGGGTTGCACCGGCATCGACGGCCGCGAGTGAATTGGCAACCGCTAGCTCACTATCGTTGTGACAATGGATGCCAAACTGAACGTCATAATCGCTTAGCGCCTGTTTTGCGTGATCCGTCACCTCGGCAATGCGCTCCGGCAACGTTCCGCCGTTGGTATCGCACAGCGACATCCACGTCGCACCAGCAGACGCCGCGGACCGGAGTGTCTCGATCGCGTATTTCGGATTCGCAGTAAACCCGTCAAAAAAGTGCTCCGCGTCGTAGATTACTTCGGCGTGCTTGGCCAAAAACGCAGCACTCTCACCGATCATTTGAACGTTTTCGTCCAGTGTCACTCGCAGCACTTCGGTGGCATGATAGTCCCATGTCTTGCCGACCAATGTGATGATCGGCGTTTGAGCCGCTACCAACGCCTGCATTCCGGGATCATCCTCGGCCTTCATGCTTTTACGACGCGTCATGCCAAAGGCGCAGACCTTGGTGTGGCCAAGATCGTGTTTGCGGATCTCGCGAAAAAATGCAACGTCCTTCTCATTCGAAAGCGGGTAACCGCCCTCAATAAAATCAATGCCGATTTCTGCCAATCGCCGAGCGATATTCAATTTATCCTGGAGCGAAAAACTGACACCCTCGCCTTGCGAACCGTCTCGCAAGGTCGTGTCGTAGATCAAGATTTGTTTGGCATTCATGTTGGTTTGAGTCTCAGGAGCTTGTTGATCGCTGAGATAAAAAGGTAGTTTCGAGATACAAAAAAACCCCCGGCGGCAAACTGAAGCCTCGGGGGTGAACATTACTATGGCATGTCAAAATCCAGCCACGCCGATGAGACCGGATGGCTGTTTTCACCCCGCGTCATCGCCGGCTAATGATGCCGGAGACGCGGTGAATAATCGAAAGGGAGTTCGATAAACGCGACATGTTTTTAACGTGGGACTGTGTGAATCAACTGTGTACAGGATACGTGTCGCCGTTTCGGTGTCAATTCCAACGCCTCCAAAGGGGCAAATCCCGGCAAAAACGGGCTCGCCGAGTCACCCATCGACGGTCGATTCGTCGCCGAGCGATGCCGTTTGCCAACGTTATTCGTTGATGCCGGTCGACGCGTCGCGGGTGCGCGTCTGGACGAATGAGATCGCGCAAGTGGCCACAAACAATAGGCACAACAGTGACATGGCCAGAACCAACTTGAACACATAACCATTGATACCTGGGCCGTCCGACAGATGCATTCCCGTGTAAACAGCTAGGCCCGCGCCGATGACAAAACCGATCACGCCGATCGATGCGGCACTGTGCATCGACTGCTTGCGGCGATGCGGGTTCAATCCCACGATCCCGCAAAACAGAATTGGAATACCAATCATCATGGGTATGAATTGTGCCGGCACTTTGGTGGCGGTGCCAATCAACGCAGCGACGGTCAGACCGCATAACAGCAATCCAAAGATGATCCCCACTCGCGCCATTGATAAATCGTTTCCGCCAGATGATGAATTCGTTCAGGGGCCGAATTATAGCCCGCTTTTCTGGCACAGATAGTCGCATTCACCGATCTTCAAGGCAAACCGATCCCCTTCGTGGAACGTCCTGACATCGCGACGCTCCCGACGAGGCTCGCTCTGGTCAATACACGCCATCGATCGATCCACCAGCGAAATCGTGCTAACGCATCCGTAGGCTTCATGCGGGCAAAGTCCCAGCTTGGTCTGACTTGGCGGGGCAGGTCCAATTCGTGGGGACGTTGCCAGCGCAGGTCCCGGCCCACGTTCGACACACATCACCGACCGCACATCACCCACCGCAC
>JABDKS010000218.1 GCA_013002105.1 Pirellulaceae bacterium
GGTGATCGCTTTCACTGGACTGTCACACGCACAGAATCAGAAGCACGATTCGCACGGCAAGTCACACGATCACGCCCACGCGATGAAGATGACGACAGTGACGCAGATCAAAACGCAGGCCGAGGCAGAAGCACTCAAGCCCGGCGATTCGATCGCGATGGTGTGCAGAATGTCCAAGATCGTGAACATGCATCCTGTCGGCACCGACAAGTCGCACGTGAAAATGATGACAGTCGGCGATACGCATACCTGCTCTGCCTGTAGCGGCAAGGTCACTGTGAAAGGCACCGGCAAGGGCGAAGGAAAACATCAGCAAGTCAAGCATGTCTGCGGCAAGTGCGGTGACGATGCAATGTTCGTGGTGGCGACGAAGGCAGCCGCTCACGAGAAGCACAGTCAACACAAGTGATTCGACTTGTCGAGTGCCGTGAAGAATTGCGTGGCTCGTGCATCAAAGCGCACGGAGGTGCGCTCGGTGTGCGAGCTGCGTGTCATTTACAGAACGTGAATCCGAAAGGCTGCCATGTCGGACCGTGACAATATATTCGAGAACGCACTTCTTCGACTCGATCGTGCGGCTCAGTTCGCAATAATTGATGCGGAAGCTCTGTATCGCCTGAAAAATCCGAAGTCGGTTGTGCATGTCAGCATTCCGGTTCGGATGGACGACGGGTCACTGCGAATTTTTGAGGGCTACCGTGTTCGTCACGATGATACTCGCGGCCCAACCAAAGGCGGGATTCGCTTTCATCCCCAAGTACATCTTGGCGAAGTCAAAGCACTGGCGTTTTGGATGACGTGCAAATGTGCCGTTGCGGGCATTCCTTTCGGCGGTGGCAAGGGTGGCGTAATTGTCAATCCGAAAGAGCTTTCCCGGATGGAACTGGAACGACTCAGTCGTGGGTTTGTCCAGCAGCTCGCCGATTTCATCGGACCGGACACAGACATTCCTGCTCCGGATGTTTATACGAACTCAATGATCATGGGCTGGATGATGGATGAGTATTCCACGATCCAGCGGCGACGTACTCCGGATGTTATTACCGGCAAGCCGATTCCACTTGGTGGAAGTCTTGGACGCGATGATGCCACCGGACGTGGTGCTTATTACTGCATCAAAGAGTTGGAGCGGATCAACGACTGGACACCCGGTAACGTCCGAGTTGCCGTTCAGGGATTTGGGAACGCTGGCCAGCACGTTGCAAGACTGCTTCATGCAGACGGCTACAAGTGTGTAGCTATAAGTGATTCCAAAGGGGGGGTCTATCTCAAAGATGGAATTGATATTCCAAGAGCCATCGAACTGAAGAACTCTGAAGTATCCGTATCAAACGTGTACGGCGAACGCAGCGTCTGCGATTGCCCGGAATGCGGTTGCGTGGAGTGTCATTGCAATCCCGATGATGCGGGCAGTGGTGATGTCATCACGAACGAACAACTACTTGAGTTGGACGTGGACATTTTGATTCCGGCTGCCTTGGAGAATCAGATTACCGGCGAGAATGCGTCTCGTATCACCGCAGCCTATATCGTCGAAGTTGCTAATGGCCCAACAACGACGGAAGCCGACGCCATTCTGAAAGAACTGGGGGCGACAGTTGTTCCCGACATCTTGGCCAATGCTGGCGGCGTCACAGTCAGCTATTTCGAGTGGACTCAGAATCGGGCGGGCTTTTACTGGAGTGAAGAGGAAGTGCATGAACGATTGCAGAAAATCATGGCTCAGGAATTCGGTGCCGTTCACGCCTTGAGTGCCGAAGCAGAAATCGACATGCGAACTGCCGCCTACGCACATGCCCTTAACCGTATCGGCGAAGCGATGGAATCGCAGGGAACCAGCCGATACTTCAACGCAGCGATGCAAACGACATGAATGAGACCAGTGCCAAAACGATCCGCAACGCGATCGCCATTCAGTCATCGGCGATCGTATTAGTGACCGCCATAGTGATTGCCTTTTTGTGTGTCTCGACTGCCAACGCTCAGGTTTCGCCCGAAGAGCACGCGCAGCATCATCCTGAACAAGCCGGTGGGAAAGCCGCCGGTTCGGGGATGCGTGCCA
>JABDKS010000236.1 GCA_013002105.1 Pirellulaceae bacterium
AGCCTGCACGGCAACCGTCCAGATCGGCAAGATCTATGACGGTACCGTCAGTAGCATCAAGGACTTCGGAGCATTTGTCGAAATCCTGCCTGGTCGTGATGGACTTTGTCACATCAGTGAATTGAGCAGTGGCTACATCAGCAGCATCGATAAAGTCGTCAACGTCGGCGATCCGATGAAGGTGCTGGTGATCGACGTGGACGAACATGACCGCGTTAAACTCAGTCGCCGCAAGGCACTCGAAGAACTCGGTGAAGACGATCCGATCGCAGCAGCTGTCGAAGCCGACGGTGGCGGAGACCGGGATCGTGGAGACCGAGATCGTGGTGGCGACGACGATCGTCCACGCCGACGCCGCGGAGGTAGCGGCGGTGGTGGTGGCGGCGGTCGAGGCCGTGGACCACGTCGCGACGGCGGTGGTGGCCGTGGTAGCCGCGACTAACGCCGGGCTTTGCCGAACCGGATTGCCATAGCGGCAATTTGGGTCAACGCCATAGATGAACCAAGCTAACCCAGGTCGCTCGCGGCCTGGGTTTTTCTGTTGCTGTCTTCTATCGCGTGATTTTCGAGATCACAACGACCATGGGCATTCGACAGAACGTGCAGATGGGAGCCTGTCTCACGATGGCCCTCCTGGGCACCGTCTACTTGAGTTCCTGTGACAGCAACCAGTAGTCGTAGGCCAGGACCTGTCCTGGAAACGTTCCGCCAGGACAGGTCCTGGCCTTCATGAAATTCTAAAACGTTCTACGGATGTTTTCGAATGAACTCGACCGACAACTCGATGGCTTTGGGATCATTCATCAAGAAACTGTGCAACACCGGCACCGTGTGGAACTCCGCACATCCATCCAACTTTGCTTCGTCCAATCCCACGACAAAGTCGCCGTCGCCGTCGACCAAAGGATTCTGGATTGTATTGTCCGAAACATCACCAGCGACAATCGCGAACGGAAACGGTGGTGTGGCCAGCCTCTTGACGAACTCGGCCCACTCCGGCCCCAATTCCATGCCGCCTTTGCCGGTGAGCAAACCGTACAGTCCGGTCGGTGCCAATCGACGTGAGATCGATGCACCTTGATTGGGAGGGCCCAACATCACCATGCACCGGCACCGCGGTAGGATGCCTGCAGGATCACCGTCGCGTTGCAGATCACCGACCAAATGACGCACAACGATGTTGCCCATCGAGTGACCGGCAAAGGTGAACTGCGTATTGGTCGGTTGGTCCTCAAGGATCACTCGAAGTGCCGCAGCGTGATCGCCGATCGAACGTCGACTGCTCGCGTACGAAAATCGGATGATGTCATCGAATCCTTCTTCTTTAAGCGACACCTCCAATGGTTTCATCGAGTGACTTGTCCGCATCAGACCATGTAGCAACACAGCAACCTGCTGGGGCTTGGCGGGATCGGCCGGTTTTGGCTTGTAGTTTTCCAACGCGGCCAAACACTGCTCTTTGGTTCCCCAGGCCCGCCGAACGTTGCCGCCATCGAGCAAGCGACAATGCCCGGTTAGAGCGTGCTCTTGAACCCGATAGCCGTCGCGATAGGCGTGGTCCGTCCAAACCTGCGTCCCGCCGGTGGTCTTGATCGGGATATTGAACCGTGAACCAAATTTCGCTGCTTCGTCAGCCACGTTTGCGATTCCTTGGGGTAGGAAGGAGGAGCCAGCCTTGTCACCTGCGTCGGTTTTTTGCTCGCCGGCAGGATTGGCGTTCTCCGCCGATGGCGTGGATGGATTCTGCGCGGCCAACTGATGTGACTCGAAAACGATCGACGCGAACAGTGCAGCGACCAATAAGATACGCATAGAAGTTTGTTTGCCGAAAATGGGGATTGGTGAAAAAAGGATTCAACCGTAGGGTTCAGGATATCAGAGCCCGTCGGCAAGCAGTGACTGCGCCAATATTCCCACGCTTGTCAGAGCAGATATTTCCAGCGGAATGACCGTGATTTCAGCTGTCATTGCTCGGGAACTTTTGCCACCAATTCCAAAAATTCGTGTTCGTTGACGATGCGAATCGCCTGCCCCTCACGCTGCAATTTCTCCGCGGCGTCTTGTTTTACACTTTGTTGGCGTCCGGCCGAATTGGTCCGCTCGTCTTTGCTGCCAACGACCAGGTAACTGGTGGATTTCGTAACATGGTTCTGGCAATGACCACCACTGCGAGCAGCCAGTAATTCTGCGTCTTCGCGAGACAGTATCTTCAGTCGCCCGGTGAACACAACTTGCTCACCGGCCAAAGGGCGGATGAAATCAGCTCGCACCAGCAATCGTTGCAGATCCAACGACGCGGCGGCCTGATAGTTCGATCCCGATTCGCAAATCGCCATCGCGGTCGGCTGCGTCGGCCGACCGCCGCGGCCAGGCTTTCGTGGACGTCGTGTGACTATTTTTGCCGGACCCTTTTT
>JABDKS010000241.1 GCA_013002105.1 Pirellulaceae bacterium
CCGGTGCGATGTTGCTCTATGGACATCTTGTGCTGGCGTCCGAGTTGTCATCCTTTCTTGGTGACGACGCATGGATCAATAACGATACGGCAAGACAAATGCATGATGGTGCGTATGGCATCGTCGATTGGGGTCGCAGCTATCTCTGGTACTTTAGCAATCCGCTACTGGTTTGGGGACATCATGCCCTGACGATCTTGGTTACGTTTGCGTTCATGATCGGGCTGATGACGCGGATCACCGGGCCGGCGGCTTGGTTCTTGCAACTGATGTACATTCATCGGCTAACCGGCGCACTGTTCGGATTGGATCAAATCATGACGTACAGCGTGATGTATTTGATGCTGGCACCCTGCGGCAGCGTCTACTCGGTCGACGCCTGGTTGCGCAAAAAGTTTTCGTTGGAGCGTGAGTCGGACCGACGTCTACGCTGGTTGTTGCCTGATGCCAGGCCCACTGTGTCGGCAAACATCGCGACCCGATTGTTTCAATTGCATCTGTGCGTGATTTATCTATTCGGCGGATTGGCCAAGGCACGTGGCGAATCGTGGTGGGATGGTAGTGCCGTGTGGTACGCGATCGCCAATTACGAGTACCAATCGTTGGACATGACTTGGTTGGCCAGTTATCCGCGAACGATCGCAGCATTGTCCAACACGACGTTGTTTTGGGAGGTCTTTTACTGTGCCCTGATATGGCCTCGGCTGACACGTCCTATCGTTTTGGCAATCGCGATTGGCGTTCATGGTGGGATCGCCCTGTTTCTGGGAATGGCGACATTCGGATTGATGATGTTGGCCGCTAACTTGATCTTTGTGGAACCGCACTGGTTGCGAAGTCTGCATCCATTCGCAACGACCGACGATCATTCCCAGGCCGACGACGACTTAGGGCTTGATTTTGATCGTCCGTCACCGCAGGCCATCGCAGCTGCGTCGCAACCGCAGGGAGCTTACTACGGAATCACGGATGCGGACGTTGTCGAAAGGGCCAAAAAGGTGGACGCGGCTGCGGAACAACTGCGTGAAGAACACGCAAAGCTGAAGGCCCGCGAACGAAAGTACAAATCGCGTGTGAAGCGATTGAAGAAACGCGAAGCGAAGATCAAAGCATATGTCGCGCGCCGTCGTAAGGCCAAGGAAGATCGCGCGGCGCAACGAGCCAAGGATGGTGGAACGCCGCAGTAGTTTTGTCGTCGCCGCTGCTGGATCGTCGCGGCAGGCTACGACAAATCGATCAACGATTCGCCGGACATTTCAGACGGTTTGTCCAGTCCCATCAACGCTAATACGGTCGGAGCGATGTCGGCCAACCGACCGTCGCCGCGGAGTTGTTTTCCCTCGACGCCTTTTTCGACCACGATCAGCGGCACGTCGTAGGTGGTATGAGCCGTGTGGGGACCGCCGGTTTCAGGATCGATCATCTGTTCACAGTTGCCATGATCGGCCGTGACCACCAACGAGCCTCCTTTGGCCAGCGTTGCGTCGACGATTTGACCCACACACGCGTCAACCGTTTCGACGGCTTTGACCGCCGCCGGGATGACGCCGGTGTGTCCGACCATGTCGCCGTTGGCGAAATTGACAATGATTAATTCGGAACGTTCTGATTCGATTTCAGCGAGCACCGAGTTGGTGATGTCGTGGGCCGACATTTCCGGTTTTTGATCGTAAGTCGAAACATCCCGTGGCGACGCCGCCATGCCTCGTTCTTCGTGAGGAAATGGGTCGTCGCGATAGTCATTAAAAAAGAATGTGACGTGCGGATACTTTTCGGTTTCCGCACACCGAAATTGGTTCAATCCGAGATTGCTGACATAGTCGCCCAAAATGGCCGGCATCTTTTCACGTTTTTCGAAAATCACGTGGACCGGCAAACCCGTTTCGTATCCGGTCATGGTTGCAAAATAAAGGTTGTCGATCTTCTTGCCGCGATCAAACCCTCCGCCTTCGATCGCTTTCCATTGATCGTCCGGTAGCACGAACGCCTTCGTGATTTCTCGTGTACGGTCGCCGCGATAATTCAGAAAGATGACGGCATCGCCTTCTTGGACCAGCGCCGGGCCGCCGGGACCCTGAATCGTAGTCGCGGTAATGAATTCATCTCCCGTGCGGCTCGATTCGGTGGGATGTTCGTAGTAGGACTCTATCGCGGCGGTCGCAGTCGGCGCGGTTTGCGGAGCACCCTTGGTCATCATGTCGTATGCGGTTTGGACCCGCTCCCAACGCAGATCGCGATCCATGGCATAAAAACGCCCGATCACGCTGGCAACCTGCCCGATTCCTGCCTCGGCCAATTTCGCTTCGATTTTTCCAACGTATTTCAGGCCGCCGGTGGGCGACGTGTCACGGCCATCGGTGATCGCATGCACGGAGAACTTGTCCGCGGGTAAGCCAGATCGTTTGACGAGATCGACAATGGCAATGGCATGGTCCAAATCGCTGTGCACTCGTCCGTCGGACATCAAGCCAAGCAGGTGAATCGTACCGCCAGAGTTCTTGACATGATCGATCGCTTCGTTGAGTACTTTGTTGGAGAAAAAAGTTTCGTCTCGGATCGCGCGGGTGATCCGCATCACCTCTTGGTCAACGATCCGCCCTGCCCCGATGTTTTGATGCCCCACCTCGCTGTTTCCCATCACACCCTCCGGCAATCCGACGTCTTCGCCTGACGTGTGGATCAACACATTGGGGTAGTCTTTCATCAATGCGTTGGCGACCGGGGTATTGGCCAAACGAATCGCGTTGGCGTGATCCCATTGGGGGTAGGGGTTTTCACCCCAGCCATCTCGGACGATCAGAACAACGGGCTTTTTGCGAACATCGGTCACGGCGAAGGTCTCAACACGAAAAGGATCAGAATCGGCTGGGGTTGATTGCACGGCCAATCGTAACGAAACGCTGCAAAGATAGGAACGGTGGCGAGATTTGGGGGTGGGAAGATGACAGGGTTCCGCATGGCGACCGGATCGCAGGGGTGCTCTGCGGACGGTGATCGCGATCTACGCCAAAATTTCGATCCAACGCCGTTGCAACCCAACGACATTCCAATCCGACGCTATTCCAATCCGACGCCATTCCAATCCGACATTGGCGACTCGGATTCGCCTAGCCATCTGCGTCGATTACTTTGGATTCGTTACGTTAGAGTCACCTGTTCTGTAACCCATCGATGGGACCTGCCTTGATGACCCTGCTGCGATTCGACCCCTCTGGCAGTATCGACGACGATTACGGTGTAAGTCCTCAGCAAGTGGCGTCGATGGCTGATCGTTTGATGGAGCTACGTGACCGCTGGGCCGACGCAAACCAGTCACGACCGGCAAGCAGTGAGTCTGCCGACATTGCATCTTCGGAACCCCGTTTTTTTAGATGGCCGGAGGAGTTGTTGATTGATTACGAAGAACGCCGTGAGGCATCCGAACTCGGTCGCATCTTTCGCGTCGCCAACGGGATGCATGATGAAATCGACGCGGTGGTAGTACTGGGAATCGGCGGATCGATGTTGGGCGCTCGGGCATTGAGGGATGCTTGCTGTGACCCGTTTCATAACGAGTTGACCCGGGCCGCGCGAGGAAGCAAGCCACGTATGTATTTTGACGGTGACAATGTGGACACCGATGCCCGCAACACGCTGCTGAGTCGGTTGCGGGCGGGCGGCTACGGTGAAACGTCCGCAGAAAAACGTTGGGCGCTCATCGTGATCAGCAAAAGCGGCGATACGCTTGAGACCGCCGTCGCGATGCGTCATCACTTGGCGATGATGGAGTCGTCGCTGGCAAGCGATTCGGAAAAATTGCTGCCGCGATATGTTATTCCGATCACTGGCGACCACGGCAATCTGCGAACATTTGCCACGGCGATGCAGTGTCATGAAATCCTGAGCGTCCCCGAAGGAGTTAGCGGACAATTCTGCGTGCTGTCGTCTGCCGGTTTGTTACCCTCAGCGATGCTGGGTCTGGATTGCATCCAATTGTTGCTTGGCGCTCATGAGATGAACAATCATTTTATGTCAGCACCGTTCGACCAGAATGTTGTGTTGCAATACGTTGCCGTCAACTATTTGCTGGCCAAGCATCGCAACAAGTCGATTCGTGTGACCAGTGTGTGGAACCCGTCGCTCCAATCGTTCGGCCATTGGTACGAGCATCTGGTCGCCAGTTCAATTGGCAACAATGGCCGGGGTGTTACGCCATTGACAGTCGTTCAGACCCGCGATTTGCATGCGCGATATCAACAGCACCTGCAAGGCCAGAACGACAAAGTATTCAATAATTTGATTGTGCAATCACACCGCTCCGATCCGTTGACAATCGGCAGCAGCGAGCGAAACGAGGATGAGTTAAACGAATTCGCGAATCACAAAGTCGATGACATTTTGCGGGCAGCCATCACCACGACGAATGACTCGTTGCATGC